>JAGQPV010000388.1 GCA_020426545.1 Planctomycetaceae bacterium | reverse complement strand
AGTTTGTGCCACAGGGCGAACGGTCGGCCGGTATTGGCTGAACGGGCAGCAGGATAACCGCAGGAGAAGCGTTTCATGGGGCGGTATACGGGGCCGAAGGGACGGATTAACCGGCGTCTTGGCGCGATGGTGTTTGAAAACGGAGGAGCAATTCGCGCGCTGGACCGCAAGGAATACCCGCCCGGAATGTCTCAGCGGCGCCGGAAAGTCTCCAACTACGGACTGGCTCTGCGGGAAAAGCAGAAGATTAAGTACTTCTACGGCCTGCGGGAGAAGCAGCTGCGAAAGTACTTCGACAAAGCCCGCAAGATGAAGGGCAACACCGGCGAAGAGATGATGGTTCTCTGCGAGCGGCGGCTGGACAATGCCGTGCGTCGTGCCGGTTTCACCCTGACTCGTCCGCAGGCCCGGCAGGGACTGGCCCATGGCCACTTCCAGCTGAACGGCCGGACGGTCAGCATTCCGTCCATCACGGTGCGGCAGGGTGATGTGATCACCATTCGGAATCGCCCCAACCTGAAGACCATGTATCGCGAGCTGATCGAAGCCGGCAGCAGCGAGCAGACCTCCTGGATCAATTTCGACGCTGCCGACCAGAAAGCGATCATCACATCGCTTCCCGGCATCGAAGATGTCAGCCTGCCGGTTGATGTCGGCCAGGTGGTGGCCTTCCTGTCCCGCTGAGAAACGGACCGACCGGGCTGCCTGCAGTCCGTGGTTCAGGCAGAATTTCAACGATCTCACCGCAGCCAGCCGGTTCTTCCGGCTGGCCTTTTTCGTTGCTGCCCGCGAACAGTTCGGACTGAAGTCCGACAGAAATGGTCTGGCAATCGTCTGATGCGGAAAGTCGGACCTTCCCCGACTGCCGGTTGCCCACCGACCTTCCGAGACCGGGCATGGCGCGTGCTCTGCGTGCGGTCGCACTGCTTGCAGCACGGCTGGGCCTCCCGCCCGACTTCAACGGGCAGGAGGGACGGAAAAGGGGGGAGGCCGCGTTATTCCGTCAGGAAGCCGACGTCAGGACCAGTTCAGCGGTGCCTTCCAGGCTTCCCGCAGGGCAGCCAGCGCCGAGTCGATCCGCAGCGTTCCGTTCCCGCCGGTGATTCGCAGCGTGGGGTCATCGGTCACGGTGCCCAGCCGGAACAGCGGCACCGCCTCGAGGGCGGCTTCGAAGGCTTCGCAGTGCTGCGGCTCGACCTCGACGAGGAACCGGCTGTTACTTTCCGAGAACAGCAGCACCACATCGGCCAGCTCGGTCTCGGCAGCCAGGGCCGACAGATCCAGCTCCAGGCCAAGGCCGCCGGCAAAGGCCATTTCCGCCGCGGCGACGGCCAGGCCGCCTTCGCTGAGGTCATGACAGCTGCGGACCAGCTGCTGACGCATCGCGGCATGCAGCCCGTGGAACAGCGGAACGGCCACATCCGGATTGACCCGGGGCACCTCGCCGCCCTGCAGCCCGCAGACCAGTGCCAGATGGCTGCCCCCCAGTTCGTCCTTCGTCGCTCCCAGCAGATACACCTGATTTCCGCTGGCTTTCAGGTCCATGGTGACGGCCAGGCCGACGTCTTCAATCTGCCCGAGAGCACTGATCAGCAGTGTGGAGGGAATAGCCTGACTGTGCACATTGCCGGAATCGTCCTTCCAGTCGAATTCGTTGTTCAGGCTGTCCTTGCCGCTGATGAACGGGGAATTGAAGGCAACAGCGAATTCCTGGCAGGCAATGGCGGCCCGCACCAGCGAACCCAGAACTTCCGGATTGGAAGTCCGGCCCCAGCAGAAGTTATCCAGCAGGGCGATGCGTGAGGGATCGGCTCCGGTGGCCACACAGTTACGAATGGCCTCGTCGATGGCGGAAGCCGCCATCCACCAGGTATCGATTTCCCCATACAGGGGGTTCATTCCGTTGGAGATCACCAGGCCGCGGTCTGATGTCAGATCCGGGCGGATGACGGCTGCGTCGGACGGCCCGTCATGGCCGACTCCCACCAGCGGTTTAACCACGCTGCCGGCCTGCACTTCGTGGTCGTACTGGCGGATGATCCATTCCCGGCTGCACACGTTCCAGGAACCCAGAATCTGCAGCAGTTCCTGATCGAAGCGGTTCTTCGCCGGCAGCATCAGCCGGGACGTCTTTGCTGGCGTGTAGGTGGCCGTGCGGACCACCGGCGGGCGGCCGTTGTGCAGGAAATCCATCGACAGATCGGCGACCTGGTGTTCGTGGTATTTCAGCACGAGGCGGCCTGTATCGGTAAACCGCCCCAGGACAGTGGCTTCCACGCCTTCTTCCGCACACAGGGCGATGATCTCGGCCTCGTGCTCCGGCGGTACGGAGACCACCATTCGCTCCTGCGCTTCGGAGATCCAGATCTCCGTGTACGACAGGCCGGCATACTTCAGCGGAGCCCGCTCGAGCCAGACTTCGGCCCCGGTGTCTTCTCCCATTTCGCCGACCGCGCTGCTGAACCCGCCCGCTCCGCAGTCGGTGACGGCGGTGTACAGCCCTCTGTCACGGGCTTCCAGCAGTACATCGGCAACCATTTTCTCGGTGATGGCGTTGCCGATCTGCACGGCCCCACCGGAGAGCATTTCGCTTTCCTGAGTCAGGCCGGTTGAGGAGAACGTGGCTCCATGAATTCCGTCCCGTCCGGTGCGACCGCCGAGGCTGACGATCAGATCGCCGGGGTTCACCTTCTTCTCGCAGTACCTGCGGGGAATCATCGCCACGTTGCCGCAGTACACCAGCGGGTTGCCCAGGTAGCGTTCATCGAAGAACACGGACCCGTTGACCGTTGGAATGCCCATGCGGTTACCGTAATCCCGCACACCGGCCACCACGCCGGCCGCCACGGCCCGCGGGTGCAGGGCTCCTTCGGGGACACGTTCCGGAGGCATATCGGGCGGGGCGAAGCAGAAGATATCGGTATTGCACACCGGCCGGGCCCCCAGGCCCGTTCCCAGTGAATCGCGAATCACTCCGCCGATTCCCGTGTTGGCCCCGCCATAGGGCTCAATCGCCGAGGGATGGTTGTGCGTTTCCACCTTGAAGCACACACACTCGTCACCCTCGAAGGTGACGATTCCCGCGTTGTCCTTGAACACGCTGACACACCAGTCCTCGTCGCCAGCCAGCTGACGGATCGTCTGCGTGGCGGCGAAGATGGTCTCGCGGAGCATGTTTTCAAAGCGGATGTCCCGCTGGTCGTCCTGGTAATGAATTCGCCCGGCCAGCGTCTTGTGCGAACAGTGCTCGCTCCATGTCTGGGCGATGGTTTCCAGCTCGGCGTCGGTCGGGTCGCGGTCGAGCGTGCGGAAATGCTGCTGAATCGTCTGCATCTCGGTCAAATCGAGATACAGCTGCCCCCGGGTGCTGAGCTGTTCCAGCTCCGGGTCGCTCATCTGGCGGATGGGCCAGGTCTTCAGTTCGAACTCGCGGGCACTGCCCAGAGCAATCGTCTCCAGCTGCAGCGGCCCAGGGAGAATTCGTTCGATGGCCTCGTTGGAGAGCACCCGCCGCTCGATCAGCCGCTGCTCGTCCCCGGCCAGGCCGGTATCCAGCCAGTATTTGCGGCAGGTGGAAACCGCATCGACGTTCAGCCCCAGGGCATTCAGCGCGTGCTGCGTGCTGCTGGCCACGTTGTCGGTCACGCCCGGTTTATACAGCACATTCAGCAGCTGCAGGCCGGTGGTTCGCTGTTCGCCGTTCCCGGTTTCTTCCGCTGCCGGCAGCGAACGGATGACGAACCGCTCGGCCACGGGATCCGCCAGCAGTTCGCTGGCGGCGAACTCCACCTGCGCGCGGTCGGCCGTTCCCTCGATCAGAAATGACTTCGCCGAGCAGACCTGCTGCACGGTGCCGGCGCCCAGCAGGCGGCTTTCTGCGAGTACCCGCTCACCTTCCCGGTCGGTCTGACCGGGAGCCGGGGCGATTTCCACTTCCCAGAGCATATGTGCCTCGCAGCAGATTAGAGCAATACAGGAATCGGTGCAGACCGGCGCAATGCCCGGGTGCAGGTGGTTTTCCGCTGCCGGCCGGCTGCAATGCGAAGCAGCTGGCAGAAAATCAGAAGAAGCGGCTGCATGTTGCCGGCCGGTGACCCGGGGAGCATCAGACAGTCAAACTGCGGGGCTGGCCAGTCTTCAGGGGATGTTGAAGCTGTCGCGGTTCCTTTTCGCGTCCTCCAGCAGTTTTTTCAACCCAGGGCCATCCCCATCTTGCAGAGCTTTGCGAAATCGATCGAGTTCGCCCTGAAACCTGTCCACCGCTGCGAGAACCGCCGGCTGGTTGGATTCGAGAATTGCCTGCCACAGTTCGGGGTCGCCACTGGCAATGCGGGTGGTATCGCGAAAACCGGTGGCGGCCAGCTGACCGTCTTCTCTGCTCAGGGTCGCGGCCAGGGCGGCTGCCACCACATGCGGCAGATGACTGGTCCGGGCGAGGGCGGAGTCGTGCTCGGCTGGAGAACGTTCGACCACCTTCATGCCCAGCAGTTCCCAGAATCTGCGGAGCCGGGCACACTGGGCCGGTGGAGATTCCGGCCAGGGCGTGAGCACACAGGTCCGCCCGTGGTACAACGTGGCCGAAGCGTGTTCGAACCCCTGTTTTTCCGAGCCGGCCAGCGGGTGAGCACCGATGAAGGTCACCCCTTCCGGCAAGCCGTCCCGCAGGGCGGTACACAGCTCTTCCTTGCTGCTGCCGGCGTCTGTCAGCAGAGTTCCCGGCTGGCTGGCAGCCGCTGCCTGTCGCACGCCAGCCACAATTTTATGAACCG
Organism: Planctomycetaceae bacterium; assembly: GCA_020426545.1. GTDB lineage: Bacteria > Planctomycetota > Planctomycetia > Planctomycetales > Planctomycetaceae > JAGQPV01. The sequence continues at coordinate 1,171 of JAGQPV010000388.1, read as the reverse complement.
GCGTGCAGAATACGAACAGGTCGCAGGTGGCACCAGCCTCCGCGGGATCGGTCGTCCAGCGGTCGATCAGTCCATGCTGCCGTGCGGCTTCCAGCCGCTGGCGGTTCCGGCCGATTCCCGTGATGGAACCGGTAAAGCCACTGTTCCGCAGGGCCAGAGCGATAGAACCACCGATGAGGCCGACTCCGGCGATCGCGACGTGAGTGGCTACCTCCCGGTGATTGGCATCCCGGTGATCGACCTGCGCGGGCTGGCTGTTTCCCGCCGGTTGTCCGGGGGAATCTGCCGTCTGCCGGGGAAGGCCCGTCGTGCTGTTCAGAGGAGAGTCGCTCATACCGGCGATTTTACGGGATCAGGCCGGCCGGTTCACTATCTCAAAGGCAGGATCCCGGGATCCTCCCGGCGAAATCCCCAGCACGGAAACGGGAGTGGAACCGGGTTGTCGGCGGCCACTCAGCCCACGGCAGGCTCGACCGAAACAATTTCCAGTTCGAAGACGAGCGTCTCGCCGGCCAGCGGATGGTTGGCATCCACAATCGCGGTTTCCTCGGTTCGCTCCCGAACCCAGACGTCGATCGTCTCGCCCTCGGTGGTAACCGTCATCTGATCGCCTTCACAGAGGTGATCGGGAAGCGAAACCAGTGGCAGTTTCTGTTCCAGCTCGGGTCGGCGGACGCCGAAAGCCTGCTCCGGCGGCAGAGTCACTGTGCGGGGCACACCGGGCACCATGCCCACCAGAGCCTGGCTGACGCCCTGAATCAACTGACGACCGCCAGCCACGCAGGGCAGCGGGTCGCGTTTGCGGGAGGTTTCGTAGATGCCGCCTTCCGTGGTGCGGGCCGTGTAGTGCAGCAGCACCCGGGCACCGGCCTGAACGGGAGCAGTACTCTGGCCCGCGGAAGCCGTCGTGCCGGCGGCAGCCGAGCTGTCTGCGGATTCAGAATCGGGGGTATCAGGATCGGGAGTACCGGACATGGAAGCCACCGTCACTGGAGATCACGATCGGTTGTTCGACACGCACAGTCGGTGCGCACGAGGGGCCTGTCACTGCCGCGTCCGGCATCAGCTCAGACCTCGACAGACACTGCAGTGTACCTGGGACGCCAGGCTGCCCGGCAGCAGGAATCCGCGGGATCGGCCGGTTCAGCCCGGCTGGACGCAGCGTGAACAG
>JAGQPV010000387.1 GCA_020426545.1 Planctomycetaceae bacterium | reverse complement strand
TTCCGCGTGATGCTATCCCATCCAGTACATGGATTCTTTCGGGCCCATGTACTTCACCGCCATGTCCGGAGTGGCAATTGGTTTTTCACCGGCAAACAGGCTGTCGACGGCACCAATGACCATGCCGGATGTCAGCAAAGTGCGTTCCACGGGATAAGGAGCTTTCCCTTCGATCATCGTCGTTTCGACGTGGCGACACAGCGGATTGAAGAAGTCAGCCGTCGTCGATCCGTGGCCCGGCATCGGCAGGTACATTTGACACGACACAATATTTCCGTCGGCCAGCATACCCGCGTAATTGAAGTCCCTGATTCCCGTCAGCAGCATCGTCGTCCGAAATCCGTCACGATGTTCGATGAGATAACCGGTTGTGTTCGGTAACGATTTGTGGAACCAATCCATCGTGACGGCATCCGTGGGGAACCCGGTGTCCACGGGCAGATTATGGCTGCGTGTCAGGGCCGACACGATAAGCTTGCGGGTGATTTCGCAGTCCGACTGTCCGATTCGCTGCCAGAAGTTGTCACCCTTCAGAGCGTGAACCTTCCTGATGCCCGTTTCGCCGCCGGCGCGTCGTTCGGACATGCACTGTGCGGTTTCCAGAGCGTGAAAGTCGTAGCTGTCGACTCCCCCGTAACCGACGCACACACTTTCCTTCAGATCGGCTTGCCACGGCATGTCGATCGCGGGCATGCGGCGAGTGACAGGCAGCGACGATCCGGCGAGAAAGGCGAAGTCGAGGCGACGTGAATCGTCGACCATCTCCTGGCATTCTTCCCATCGCGTCGACAGATGTTTGTCGTTGAACACCGGCACACTGCGGCCGCTGTCGCGGAACTCGGCCACCACCTCGCCGAGCATTCGATGCCGGGGGTACAGCTTCTGGCCGATGTCGTTCCGGGGGTAGTCGCCGTGTTCGCCAATGTACAGCACCGCATCGACATTCAGGCTGTCGCTGCCCGCGCGGAGTGCCTCGCGGACGGTAGGATACAGCGGGAACCCGTACTGCCTGGCCAGGCCGACGGACAGATCGTCGGCACCCACCTGCTCCACATGCATGGAGACCACTTTGTGTGCCGGCTGGTGGTGCCGGCCATTGATGGAATAGCCCGTCAGAAACCGGCCGGCGATATGGTCGGCATGCGAGTTCCGGCGGTAGATCGTCGTCACCACGGCCAGTCGCTGCGGGCGGGTTTCGCCCTTGGGTTTCCCGTCGGCCGCCGTGGCTGACAGCGGCCACAGCAGGCCCGAGACCGCCGGAGCGGCCAGGGCGGAACCAGCGGAAGTGTGCAGAAACTGGCGGCGGGAGATGGTCATGATGGCAGTCTTCCAGGGGAAACATGCGGGACTGGCAGGGCTCAGAATATCGGAACGGCCGTCCTGTAGAAACCGTAGCGCTGTTCCCCGTCCGCATCAGCGGTATACTCTGCAGTCACCCGTCGGGCACCAGGTGGCTGCCACGGCCCGCCACCGACAGCCGACACGACAGGCTTCCGGACGCATCTCCTGCCCGCAGGAGGCCTGCAGTGCGGGGACCGCCGCGCAGAATACACAACCGCAACCCGCACGGAACTCCTGCTTACCGTGCGCGGTTTTCAGCGATTACTTCGAAGTCAGCGCTGTTCCGCCCAGGAGAACAGCCGAAACCAACATCTGGCTGGAATAGAGGAAAAGGCAACGATGGCAAGCTATACCAAGTACGATCCGCGGCTCGAATCTCTGGTGATGGAAACCCGCACATTGTGGGATCCCTCCTGCGGCGACCTGTCGGAAGAGGATCGCAAAGCAGTGGCCCGTGCGATTCACGCTTCGCCGGAACTGGCCTCGAAGATTCAGTACGAACGGTCTCATACCGGGTTCACCCGGGAAATCACGGTGACGGTGGACGACATCTCCCGGCTGTACGATCAGAAGACCAGCCATTAACCGGTGCGATGCCAGGGTGGCATGCTTCACGCCTGCGGGGGCATGTCTTCGTGTGATCTCCAGTTTACGCACATGCCCATTCCGCTTCGCGGCTATGGGCATGGCACTCTGAAGTTGTTCCCCGGCAGATGATTCCTGCGGAAACAAAGAGAGCACGGAACCCGGTGACGGGCTTCGTGCTCTCTTCTTTCCATACCGGCTGGTCTGGCGGTGGCCAGACCGGGCTGCCGTGTTACTCTTTCGAGAACATCCGGTCGTTCGGATTTCCGCGGGAGTACAGATAGGCCAGCAGGTCGAGGACCTCATCGGCACTGAGTGTGTCCAGCAGGTCCTTCGGCATCAGCGAGACCTTTGAGGGTGTGATCTCGTCGACTTCATCGGCCGACAGTTCGACGACTTTGGTGGCATCGACGGGATCGGTCAGCACGGTCAGTTTGCCGTCGGCGTTGTTCAGGATCCGCCCGTTGATGACCTTGCCGTTGACCGTCACGATGGTCGAAGCCCGGTACTGATCGGAAACGACCTTGCTCGGCTCGATCAGCGATTCGCCCAGATCCTTGAAGCCGAACCGTCCGGCCACATTGGTCAGATCGGGGCCGGTGGCACCGCCTTCACCCAGGTACCGGTGACAGCGAACGCACTGGCTGGCCGCATACATCGTGCGACCGTTCTCGAAGTTGCGGCCTGTCAGCCCGCTGCTGGTCAGCTCGAGCAGTTCGGCCACGGTCCAGTCGCGGCCCGGTCCCTTCGGTTTGGGCAGTTCGTCCAGCGAGGGCGGACGGTATGTCACCACCGAGGATTCAATTGCCTTGAGTTCGGCTTCGGTGGCGTTGGCGAGAGCTTCCGTGCGGATGTTGTCGAGGAAGCCGGTGTAGCTGGCTCCGCCGCTCCAGCCCTTGGCCTTTTCAATCCACTGCACGAACTGCTTCCGCTGCTCCAGCGTCCAGCCGTACTTCAGGTTCCGCAGCATGAGGGCGTAGTGGATGTTCTGCAGTTCGGGCTGGTTGGCCAGGTACTTGGCGATCGTGCCGCCATAACCGGGGTTCCGGGCCAGCAGTTCGGACAGCTCATCCGTGGAACGCTCGTAAGGCTGTTCCATCAGCTTCAGCGTTTTGGTGATGACCGTGGGGGAGTTGAGGTAGACCAGCACCCGGCTCAGCTCGCGGTTCAGGTCGTCGCTCTTCGCGGGGTAGAAGGCATCCAGCTTCCGGGCCAGTTCGGCGGCGTACTGCTGGTCGGGAGCACCCTGCCGGACGAAGGCCAAGGTATAAGCCCGCAGCAGGGCCAGCTGCTGCTGCTTCTCCAGGTCGGCGTAACTGAGACGATCCAGCGCGGCCAGAATGGCCGGCTGGTCGCTTTCCTTACCCTGGCGGGCCAGGGCAATGGCGAGCTGCAGCGTCCGCCAGGCGTCTTTCTCCGTGGCGATTTTCTCCCGCCACTGGTCCACGGGCCGCTGCTCGAGGGCCACGCGGGCGGCATAACGGAGAAAGCGGTCGGCACTGGTCAGGTTCTGCCAGATCAGTTCCATCTGTGCGGCGGAAACATCGCCCGGGTGATGCAGGGCTTCCAGCTGCTGCCGCAGTTTGCGGGCGGCGGCGTGTTCGCTGGTGCTGGCATCGACCGGTGCGGTCGATTCGTCGCCGGTGTAGGTCACACGGAACAGTTCCGACTGGGTGCCCCGGCCACCAATGGTGAAGTACAGGGCACCATCCGCTCCGATGACGGCGTCGGTCAGCGGGAGCGGAGCGCGGGACAGGAATTCTTCCTTGCGGGCGGTGTAGGTCGAGCCTTCCGGTGTGAAGTGAATGGCGTAGATCGTGCCGAAAGTCCAGTCGAGAATGAACAGGGCTTTCTGGTAGTCGGCCGGGAACTTCGCGCCGTAGCCGAAGGTGACACCCACGGGCGAACCCGGGCCGATGTTCACGGCCGGGGGCAGGCTGTCTTCCGTCCAGACGGGCCATTTGCCGGTACCGCTCCGCCAGCCGAACTCACTGCCGCTGGTGGCATGCACCACCCGCGTGGGCCGGTACCAGGGTGTTCCCACATCCCATTCCATGTCGGCATCGTAGGCGAACAGTTCGCCATCGGCGTTGAAGGCCATGTCGTACGGGTTGCGGTACCCGCTGCTGACGATCTCCCAGGTCTTGCCTTCGGGGTCGGTTTTTGCGATCCAGCCGCCGGGGGCCAGTTTGCCGCGGGCATGTCCACGGGCATCCCACTGACGGGGCAGCAGCAGGTCCTCACTCCAGTTGGAGGGCAGCCGGCTGGCATCGAAGTCTTTGGGCGGGTCGGTGTGGTTACCGGCAATCACATACAGCGATTTGCCATCGGGCGAAAGGCGAATGGAATGCGGGCCATGTTCCCCGCCGCCCTGAAAGGCCTTCAGCAGGGTGACTTTGTCGAACTGGTCGTCGCCGTCGGTGTCTTCCACCGCGTAGAACCCGCTGCCCACTCCGCCATTGACGGAACAGTACAGCTTGCCGAAGGCATACAGCATGCCCTGGCAGCCGGACATCTTCACGTCGATCTTCTCGACCTTTGTGGGTTCATCGCTGCCGATGGGGGAAGGCGTGATGCGGCACAGGCCGAGGTTGCCCTGGTCGGAAACGATCAGCCGGCCCTTGTCGTCGGTGGTGATGCAGACCCAGGAGCCCAGCTCTTCCTTGGGCACGGTGAAGATTCGCTCAACTTTGTAGCCGGGCAGCGTTTCAAACACGTTGTGCGGCACGCGGCTGGCGAAGGTGGTTCCACCTGAGGAAGCAAACACATCGCCCCAGGGCCCATCGCCCATGGTGCCCACCACGACAGCGGGGGTTCCGGTTTTGTCGTCTTTCTTCTTTTTTGCCGTCCAGCTTTCGTCGGTCACCACGTAGGCGGGTTCGCCTTTGGCCGGCACAAAGGCCAGTTTGAGCGCAAACCCGGCGGCGCCGCCCTTGTTGGCCACCCGCACGCTGAGGGTGTTCTGCCCCGGCTGAATCAGCCGGCTGACGTCGTTCGATTCGGCCTGCTGCCAGTCGCCGCTGGAGAGCACCTGCCGCCCGTTGAGGGAAACCGCCATCTCATTGTCGCCACTGGCGATCATATGGGCCGACTGAATCGAGGCCCCTTCAAACGTTTTCTCGAGGAAGTAAACGTCATCGTTGCCGGCCGGTTTCTGTCCCCAGATCCACTTTGCCTTCGGGCCGCTTTTCAGCGATTCCGGCTCCTTCTTCGGCTCTGCGGCGGCAGGTTTTTCCGCTGCGAGGCGGTCCTGCGACGGGGCGACTTCCGGAGCCTGGGTGAAGGGTTCCGCCAGAGCAGCCAGCGGAGGCATCATCGTCAGCAGTAACAGCAATGCAGTGAGTCTGGGCATTGTGAGATCCGTTGGAACAGCGTGGAAACAGGTCAGTCTTGTTGTGCGGGTGGTGTCAGCGGCCGAATGGCCGGGCTGGCCGACAGTTGGCGACTGCCGTCGTCGGAATCCAGCAGCCGGCCGGTGAATGATGCGGTGACCACCGGGAGAAAAGTAAGACTGGCGACAACCAGCAGAGTGTACGGCCCCCGGTTCGGCAGGGTCAATCAACCAGCAGCTGGATCGTCGCACAACACGTGGTTATTGTACCCGGATTACCAGGCGTTCTCACCGGTGAGACGGGGCAGGAAGATCTTCCCGTGAGGATCTTTGAGCCAGTCCCATCCGCCCGTGCTGTACTCCCGGGTATCACCCGGCCGCAGCGGCCCGCGATTCAACAGAAAGATTTCGATGGACGTTCCGCCAGGCCGTTACCGGCATTACAAGGGCCACAAGTACATTGTCCTCGGCGTGGCCCGGCACAGCGAAACGGAAGAAGAGCTGGTGGTGTATCGGCCCGATTACGGCGAAAAAGGGCTGTGGGTTCGCCCGAAGGCCATGTTCCTTGAATTGGTCGAGCGGGACGGCACCAGCGTGCCCCGGTTTCAGTACCTGGGCGATGACTCCGCACCAGCGGCCCCGGCCGAATGACTCGGCGAATTGAATCAGCGGGGCCGATTCAGCGGGTGGAGGCGAT
>JAGQPV010000386.1 GCA_020426545.1 Planctomycetaceae bacterium | reverse complement strand
TCCACGGCTATCCCTGGCTGATCCATCGACTGACCTATCGGCGGACCAACCACAGAAACTTGCATGTGCGCGGCTACAAGGAAGAGGGAACAACCACCACGCCGTTCGACATGGTCGTGCTGAACGACCTGGACCGGTTTCATCTGGTGCAGGATGTTGTTGACCGCGTTCCGCAGCTGGGCGCCCGGGCGGCTTATGTGAAGCAGGGCATGCGGGACCGGCTGATTCAACATAAACATTACATTGCCGAGCATGGGCACGATATGCCCGAGATTCGCGACTGGAGATGGCCCGGCAGTCAGCAGGATTCGTGATGAGTATTCTGGTTCTGAATGCCGGTTCGAGCACATTGAAGTTCGCTCTGTTTGCCGAGCAGACCTGTGAGGAACTGGCGCGTGGTCTTGTCGACTGGCGGGGCACAGCAGATACCGCCCGGCTGACGCTGCAGTCCCCGCACGGTGATTTCGAAGACGGGGCGGCTGAAATCACGGGTTATCAGGAGGCGGTCCGTCGGATCCTGGAGACGCTTCGTGCCAGCGGGCTGAATGATCCTGTTCACGTGGTTGGCCATCGCATTGTGCATGGTGGCGATCAGTTTCAGCAGCCGACGCGGCTTGATGAACAGACACTGCGGCAGCTCGAAGCCGTCAGTCCTCTGGCCCCGCTGCATAATCCCGTTGCTCTGGAGGCCGTGCAGGCAGCCCGCTCCGCGCTGCCTGAGGCGATGCATACGGCCTCCTTTGATACGGCCTTCTTCTCGACACTTCCTGAAAGTGCCAGCATTTATCCCGTCCCCTGGTCATGGCGGAAAGATTACGGAATCCGGCGGTTTGGGTTTCACGGAATCAGCCATGCCTGGTGCGCGATGCGTGCCGCCGAGCTGTTACAGCAGTCCGGTCAGCCATGGTTTCGTCTGGTGATCTGCCACCTGGGCAACGGGTGTTCCGCCACTGCGGTGCAGGGCGGCCGGCCGGTGGCCACGAGCATGGGCTTCACACCGCTTGAGGGGCTGATGATGGGGACCCGCAGCGGCTCGATCGATCCGGGTATTCTGCTGTACCTGCAGCAGCAGAAGGGCTTCACCGGCGAGCAGCTGTCGGACGCCCTGAACCATCAGTCCGGACTGCTGGGTGTGTCGGGTGTCTCGTCGGATTTTCGGCAAGTGGAGCAGGCAGCCGATGAGGGCAGTCAACGAGCCCGGCTGGCCATTCTCATGTTCGCCGACAGAATTCGTTCCACAATCGCTTCGCTCGTTGTGACAATGGGCGGTTTCGACGGACTCGTGTTCACAGCCGGGATCGGTGAGCATTCCGACCGGCTGCGGAGGCTGGTGGCCAGCAAACTCGGATGCCTGGGGGTGCAGCTCGACAACGACCGGAACCGGGCAGGCCAGGCCGACAGTCAGATATCGGTGGACGGTTCACCGGTGCGGGTTCTGATCGTCCGTACGCGGGAAGAACAGATGATCGCCCGCGAGGCACAACGGCTGCTCCGTGGGGCGGGCGAATCCTGACAGCACGTCAGGGGTTTTCTAACGCGGCAGCTCGGCAAGTCGTTTCACCAGGAAACGTCGCTCCGGTTCCTGTTCGGCCAGCGACAGGGCGCGTTCGTAGGCTTCCCTTGCCTGTTCCACAAGTTCCAGACGGCGGCACAGATCGGCCCGTGCCGCATGAGCCAGGTGATAACCGGTCAGGTCACCGCGTTCCAGGATGGCGTCAATTCGCGACAATCCTGCGGCCGGCCCGTCCTTCATGGCGACAGCCACCGCCAGGTTCAGTTCAATGACTGGCGAAGGGTTGACGGAATACAGCGTTTCGTACAGGGCGGCGATCTGGTTCCAGTCGGTCTCGGCAAAGGTGCGGGCGGTGCCATGCACGGCGGCAATGGCCGCCTGCAGCGTATAAGTGCCAAACTGCCTGGTCGCCAGCGACCGCAGGACCAGCTGCTGGCCTTCCGCAATCAGGTCGGCATTCCACAGCGAACGGTCCTGTTCTTCCAGTAGAATCAGGTCTCCGCTTTCACTGGCCCGTGCCGCCCGCCGGGACTCCTGCAGCAGCATCAGGGCCAGGAGGCCCATGGCCTCCGGATCGGGAAGCAGTTCCAGCAGCAGCCGGCCCAGGCGGATCGCCTCGCCCGACAGGTCCGCCCGCGTGAGCGATTCCCCCGAAGAGGCCGAGTAGCCCTCATTGAACACGAGGTAGATGACTGCCAGCACCGATTCCAGCCGTGCGGGGAGATCCTCAGCTGAGGGAATCTGAAACGGAATTCCGGCGTCGCGAATTTTCGCCTTACCGCGGACGATCCTCTGAGCCATGGTGGCCGGTGCCGTCAGAAAGGCACTGGCAATACCTTCGGTGGTCAGGCCGCACACTTCCCGCAGCGTCAGCGGAACCTGCACCTTCGGATCGATCGCCGGGTGACAGCAGGTGAAGATCAGCCGCAGGCGGTCGTCTTCGATGTCTTCTTCGGCTTTGCGGCTGTTGCCCCGCGCGACCTGATTCAGGTGGCTGGCCACATCCGGCTTCAGCTCGTCAAAACGACCGCGACGTCGAAGCGAATCGATGGCTTTGAACCGCCCGGTCGAAACCAGCCACGCCCGTGGATTCCGCGGAATTCCTTCCGCTTCCCAGCTGTTCAGAGCCGCTGCAAACGCCTCATGTGCGGCTTCTTCCGCCAGGTCGAAGTCTTTCAGCAGCCGCACTAACGTCGCGTAGACCCGTCGGAACTCCGCGTGATAAATCTGTCCGATGGCCAGCCGCAGCTGGTCCCGTGGTCCGGGCGGCATACGCTTCCTTCCTGCATCCTTCCCCTGGGAATGCGACCCGTTTCAGGAGCGACCAGAGACTGTCAGAGGTCAGATTCGGCGACGTTCTGCTGCCCCGGAATCATGCGAGATGGAGGGCGGTCCGGCAGACTCGTTCCCTGTTGCCATCTGCCCCCGGCTCAGGCCGGCGGGACAATGCCCTTTTTGAGAATGATGTTCGCATACAGGGCCGTTTCGCTCGTAGCCACAATGGCGTAGGCTTCGCGGGATCGTTCGTAGAATGCGAACCGGTCGATCTCCGTCAGCTCGACCCGGCGGCCCTCAGCCATCTGCAGCGACCGGCGAAAATCCTTCCAGATGGGCGGTTCCGCAGCATCCTCGTCGACTGGCTGCATGACCAGAGCCTGCTCCGCGACGAACGTGTCAACCGGGAACAGCTGCAGAATCGCCTGCAGAACGGGCAGCACACCGAGTCCGTCGGCCCGAACGAGCCGGTCGGCATGCGAGGCCGACGGATAATTCCCGTCGGCCAGTACGATTTCATCACCATGCCCCATGGCGGCAATGGTATGCAGCAGTTCGGGAGAGAGCAGCGGAGGAATTCCCTTGAGCATCCCGGTACCTCAGTCAGCGGTGAGTGGAACGCGTGCTCCCATGCCCGGTGCACAGGCCGACCGCACCGGCAGTCCGCGGGGAGGCCGGCCGGTCAGATTCACACGGCAACACCATACCGTACCGAAACCCCCGCGTGAGGACGAGGCCGCATCGGACGGGAGCCGCCGCTGGAGACGCCGACTGCCGGCTGGGCATTCAGTCGGGAACTGCTGCTGAAGCATGCTCTTCCGAAAGAGGGGTTCCGTCTTCCTGCCGCGAAAAGAAATAGTCGCGGGTGAACCGGGCGACGGCAGACTGCGGGTTGCTCCATCGCCAGGCACCATCGCTGCCAGCAGTCAGATCGTGCTGCGGACAGAACCCGAACTCCGTGAAGCGTTCGTGCCGCTGTCTGTAACGCCGGTTCTCGTAGCGTCCGTGCCACAGCTGCAGTACCGTCGTCGACAGCCCGGAAACCGTCAGCGGGAACTCCTGCTGCAGCCGGTCGTACCACCTGCGGTAGTGGTCTTCGAATTCCGGGGTCATCTGGTACAGCCGGACGGCCACATCCGGGCAGCCATACAACGCGCTGGCGAACGCCATGTCTCCGCTGCCCACAATGCAGGCGTCATACAGGCCCACACGGTCGAAAAAGTCCCGCCGGGCGGCCCAGGCGATGCCCGTGCGGAATGCACTCCGCATATACGCCGGAACCAGCCAGCTGTCGGTTTCAATGAGTCCTGTCTGGTGGAAATGCCTGTCGGTGGCCAGCCAGTGCGGGATGGATTCGTGCGTCGGCAGCGTTTCTCGCGCCAGGTCGACATCGACGGGGCTGAATTCCTCCAGCTGGTGGAGAGTGGCGAAGGGCTGCACCACCGGGTGCGTCTGCAGTTCCGCGAGAGTCTGCTCGGCCCAGGTGTCGTCGGAGAACACGATGTCGCAGTCCAGCCAGGCCACTGCCGTGCAGTCGGCAGGCAGGTGCGCGGCCGCAATGTTCAGCAGCCGCTCCTTCTGAAACATGATGTCGCCATCGCCCAGCGGCACATAGACTTCCGCGTCGTCGGGGCCCAGATCAAACCGGCCCTCGAATCCCAGCTCGACCGTGATCAGCGGAACCGACAGGTGCTCACGGAAGGTGGCGTAGTTCTCCCGCCGCTTTCGGTAACCGCAGGGATTGAAATAACTGGTGATGGCATACAGCATGACGGGTGTCCTTACCTCGGAAAACATCTGATGAATTGCTTCAGAGGTTCGCAGGGAACTCCAGGCCCGTCAAGTAGACATGCTGTTTCCAGGTATTTGCATACACCTTTCTCTGACGTTCCCGCTGTAGCGCTGTCTTACCAGATGGCTTCCACCCCGCCAAACCCTCCGTGGATCAGAAAGCTGCCGCTGTCATCGAGCACGTCGCGGGTGGGCACCTGCAGGTTCATGTCATTCCACTGATCGGGAGCCAGCGCCAGCCCGCCCAGGCCCATCAGCAAGTACCCGGCCCGCACGGCAAAAGTCTCGTTCAGCCGACAGGAGGCGGTCACGGCTGCTTCCGTGACGAGTGCAAGGGACGTATCCGATCCGTCGTCACTCACCACGCCGATTCCGCCTGGTTCGTCGGCGACTGTCTCCTGGGAACCCCGGTTGATCATGACGCCGGCCCGTCCACGGGCACCGATCTCCCACGGCCCGCGTCGCATCACCAGCGCATCGACTCCCGCCTGCACGCCCAGCATCCGGTTGCTGGTCGATGTGTCGATGAAATCGACGATTCCGCCAGCGGTTTCAGCCCGCAGCAGGGCCTCTTCGCGAACACTCATGAACCGGAGTCCCAGCAGAAAGTCCACATCGCTCCAGCCTGTCGGGCGGTAACCATTCAGCTCGAGGCTGACGACCCGCGAGTCGTATTCGGAGCGAAACTGCTGAATATCCGAGAATCCCACCAGGCCGGCGAAAGTCGTATTGAACTGATTCGGCGCCCCGATGACTTCTTCCCGCTGGTCAAAACCCACGGCAAACAGGCTGCCCTTCAACCCGTGCCCCGGACTCGTTTCCCGTGCAACCTCCAGCCGAATCCCCGTCTCATGACCGGAGAACCCCATGTCTTTCGCATCGAAAACCGCAACGTCATCGATGCCACTGACATCGGTGAACAATGTCTGTTCCTCCGCGGCGGACCGGGAGAGGAACATGATGTCGATCGAGCTGGTCCACACTGGCGGCCAGTCCTGCATGGCCGGCAGGTACAGATAACCCGCATCCGCAGAGACCGGGACTGCCCCCGCGGGTGTCTGGGCCGTTGCCGGAACGCAATGCAGTGCACACAACCAGGCCAGCACACAGCCGGCAATCCCTGTTCGACAATACAACGGTAACAGGCTCATGTTCGAACTTCCCTGGTCTGTGCCTGCCTCTGCTCCTCCCCATTCGTCCGGTGACCCGACGGAGCCGGACGGGGCCTGCCGGGATGCGCATATCAGCGCGGAGGCCGGCGGCCTGGTGAGAGACGCGAAGGCAGAAAATTCCGGCGACGGAACAGCCGCCGCAAACCGCAGTCTTCAATTCGGCAGCGTCCCGGCAGGACATGCACAGAACCCGGATTCGTCAAGTCTGGCCGCTGAGG
>JAGQPV010000385.1 GCA_020426545.1 Planctomycetaceae bacterium | reverse complement strand
CCTCCAGGCGTGCCACACGGGGTCTCTCCACCCGAAATGATCTTCAGCGACCTGTGGCATCCCCGGGGGCGTTCGCTGCGGGTTGCCGGCACCGTTCAGGAGCGTTCGCGGAAGCGGTACCACTGGCCCTCGATCTCCACGTATGCGTTCACCAGGGCCAGGTGCTTCGCGAAACGGGGATGTTTCCGCAGCAGTTCGATGTATTCCTCGGAACCGACAACCACTTCCTGGACTTCGGGCATCTTTGCCAGTTCGAAGCGGCTGTCGTACCAGTCGGTGCCCCGCTGGTAGTAAGTCCGCGTGCCGATGCTGCGAATCTGCTCCAGCGAAGAGAGCTTCTTCCCGCTGGCCAGCCCTTCGCCAGCTTTCAGGTCGCGATCACTGAAGGCTTCGGCGGCTTCGTCCAGGGCGGCGACACCACCGCTTTTCTGATTCTTGCGGCGGAACTCGTTCTCCTGTTTTGCCTGTTCCACCTGAGCCTGCGCGGGGGCCCCGGGAGCTGCCGTCCGGGCCAGGGCAGAAGCCCGCCGCCCGAACCGAGCAGCCAGCGCGTCATTCGATTCCGTGACCACATCGTCCGTCATTAGAAAACTGGTGTAGGGCGTGACGATGCCGTACCGCTTCGCCAGCCGGGTGACTTCCTCGACGAGTTCCTTGTCCTCCATGCCGGAGGTGCGGAGTTCGCTCAGCAGGAAATCGACCTTGCTGCCGGCCCACAGCCGGGGCACGAAGGAGGCTTTGTCGTCTTCGGAATACTCGGGGAAATCGAGTTCGTAGCTGAACGTCCGCCGGCTGCCGGCCACATTCCCACTGATATTGACCGTTTTCCGACCGTGCCCGGTGTAGCGACCGTACACAATGATCTGCTCGCCCCGATACATATCGGAAACCCGGGCGGGGAACACATCGCGGGTTTCCAGCCCGTCGAATGTGATTTGCACATCCGTCATAATGGGGCTGCCGACGCGATCAAAGAACCGGCTGATCTTCTTCGTAATGTCCTCGTCGGGCAGGATGTAATCCGTATCGCCCCGGTTGCTGAAGGCGAGGAAATCGAGCAGCTTCGTGTTCACGTCGAAGCCTTCACCGAACACGAAAATCCGCACGTCGTCGGTATTCTGCTTTGCCACATTCCGCAGAATGGCTTCAGGGTCGCGCTCGCCAATCGTCGGCAGGCCATCGGTGGCGAACACGATCATCTTCAGCCGGCGTGCCTCCGTTTCGCTGGAACCGGCCTCTGGCCTGCTGTCTTCAGCCCGCAGCTGTTTGAGGGCCAGCAGCAGAGCGTCGTTGATCGCCGTTCCGCCCAGCGGGCGCAACTGGGCGACGTACTTCTGTGCTTTCGCCCGCGATGTTTCATCCAGCGTGAGCAGGCCAGTATCGGACAGACTGCGGGCCGCCGTGCTGAAATCGACGATGTTGAAGCGGTCGCCCGGTCGCAGAGTTTTCACACAGTATTCCAGGGCGGCCCGGGCCTGGTCCATCTTCCCGCCCTGCAGCATCGACCCGGAAGTATCGATACAGAATACGACATCCTTGGGGAGAATCTGGCTGTCGGTAATCTGGCCGGCACCGTTCCCGAGAGTGGGCGAAAGCAGCAGCATGAAGGTGCCGTCTTCATCGAGTTCGCGGTGGGCTACCAGGCTGGCCCCCACGGCTTCTCCGCCCACCTGGCGGTACAGCACGAAGGGGTGCTTCGGCAGGTAGTTTTCCTCTTTCCATTCGATGGAAACATCCCAGCCTTCGCGCTCGACGAATTTGATTTCGTGCGAGGGCGAGTAGATGTTCTTCAGGGGACGATCGCTGCGGAAGTTGACCGTGACCGACGCGCTGTCCAGCGGCTGCATCAGCGTTTTGGGGTTCGTGTTCAGCATCTGCAGCCGCACCAGGCCATCCCGTTCCTTGAGGACGGTGGTGTACTGCAGCCGCACGGTGACCGACTTGCCGGCGGGCACCCGGGGGACTTTCGTCTGAATCAGCTGGTTGCCGAAGTACTCCAGCAGGGCCGCCGAACCGCCGCTTTTCACGATGTCTTCAAACACCTTGCGGGCCTGATCCACATCGAGGATTTCGGCCTGCGTTTCCCTGCCATCGACCAGCACCGACATGTTGTCGACCTGCGAACCCGGTTCCAGCTCCATGTAACAGGTGCCGCCGACAATGGCTCCCCCGTTGGGGTTCCGGAAGGTGCAGTGATAGGTTTTCACCGCCACATTGTTGACGACATCGACGGAGATATGATCCATCGAAACCTGGACCGGCTGCGGCGACCGCATGAAGCAGGCACTGGCGGATTCGGGGACAGCGGTCAGCAGCAGGGCAATGGCCGTCAGGCCGAGCGCCATTCGATGGTGCCTGCCGATGCAACCGGAACCCGTATGAAAAAGTGAGCGGGGATTCATGATTCGGTTTCCCTGAAAATAAGCAGTCTGGAACCGGAGCCGGGCCCACAGGCCGTGGCGACAACTCACGAACTTACGGCTGCGCCGGCACCTTGTAACCCTGACGGGTGGCCTGTTCCCGCACGGCCCGCAGAAGGGCACTGTCGAAGGTTTCCTTGCCGGTTTTCTCGGCTTCCTTCGCGCGGGCAGCGGCCAGGAAACTGTCCCGCTTCTGGCTGAGTTCCTGAATCTGCTTCTGCAGCGCGGCCCGTTCCGTTTCCTTCTTCTTCAAGGTGGCCGAGAGTTCCTTGTCGTCCAGCTTCTGCAGTTCTTCGGGCAGTTCCTTGCGGTCCAGCTTTTTCAGTTCGACCGTGCCGTTCTTCACGGCATCCACCAGGTCGCGGCTGGCCCGGTACTGGCCAGAGGCTTTGAATTTGGCCCGTTCGGCCGCGGCGGCGGGAGCGGCTTCCAGCGAGAGTCGGTCCTGTGCGGACTGGCGGGCCAGGGCGCGGCCCCGTTCGGCCTTTCTGCCGAAGGCGACATAGGTGCCGTTCAGCGAGCTGCTCAGCTTCGCCAGTTCCTGATCGAAGGGGGTTTCAATCGCAGCGACGGCCTGGTTCTGATCGATGCTGATGTAGCTGCCGTCGGCCAGGCGGGCTCCTTCTTTCCAGCCGGCGCTGATGGCGTCTCCCTCGGTGCCGCAGTAAATCGTGCTGACGGTGATGCCCTTCTCAATGGCCGCTTTGCAGGTTTCGTGGTAATCCACGCTGCCCTGGTCGAAGCCCTCATTCCCGGCAATGAAAATCAGTCGCAGGTCGCGTTCGCCGGTGGTCCACTGGAGGCCGGTAGTGGCGGCCCCAATCACCTGGCCACAGTACTCTTCGCCGCCATTGGTGGTGAGGGCGAACAGTTCAGCGGAGATCAGATCGAGATCCTGAGTCAGCGGGGCAATCTGCCGCAGGTAGCCTTCGGCCTGGGGAATGGTGCTCTTGCCATATTCATACAGGGCCACTTCCAGCCGGGGCAGCTTGCCGTCCTGCCGGGTAGTGGCCAGCTCGTTCACAATCTTCCACAGCTGCGTGCGGGCCTGGTTAATCAGCCCCTGCATGCTGCCACTGGTATCGAGCAGAATCGCCAGCTGAATCCGGGGGGCATCGGCCGCGGGGGTTCCATTCACCACAGGTGCTGCGGGCTGCACGGGCTCGGGCAGACTCGGCGGGGCAGGGCGTTCTTCGGCCAGTGTGATTCCTGACAGATTCATTCCGGTCAGCAGCATTCCCGCAGCGGCAACAGCCAGCAGGCACGGCAGCAGGCGGGAAGACAGACGAGCGGACACGGGACGCCGGGATTCAATGCGTCGAGACATGGACTGGACTCCCCAGAGACGGAAAGATGTGAAGAGACGCGCCGAGCGGCACGGCTGATGCGAGTTGTGCCTGCGGGCGGCCAATCTGCCGGACTTTGCCAGACTGCGCAACCCGTCAAATGCAGGGGGGGCGTGTGCCGGCCCTGCTCTGGTGAGACGGGACAGACGCAGGGAGAGTTCCCCGAAAAAACCAGGACAGCGGATTCCGGGGAATTCCGCCGGCTGACAGCAGAGAGGTGTTGCCTGCCGGCGGCTGGCGACTATCGTGAAGGCTGTACTGGCTGATTGCGGGCTGTCGCCCGGCTGCGCCGGCGGACGGCGATCACAGCGGTTCCACCTTTTCCGTCCGGATCTGCACTCATGAAGACTTTGCTGTCCGGGGCAGCTCCGGCCCTGCTGATTGTGCTGCTGGCAGGTTCTCCCGCCATCGCCGTGGAACCGGTTCCCGCCCCCGTGGAAACAGTGCAGGCCAGGCCCGTTCCCGAACAGACGGAACCGGAAGTTCGCCCGGCTGACGGGAAGAAGCCGGCACCCGCAGCCGGTGCGGCGCAGCCGAATGCCGCGGGGCCAGGCGGCGATGACTACCGTGTGCAGCGGGCACTGCGGATTGCCCGCGACCTGCTGGAGAAGGAGCAGTTCACAGAAGCCCTGCCGCTGCTGCAGAAGCTGCTGGAATCTCAGCAGGACCGGATGCTGGTGGTGCCGGGGAATAACAGCCAGGTCAGTCGCAGCCTGAAAGCGGAAATCCGATCGATCCTCACGGGCATGTCGCCAGCCGGGCTGCGCTCGAGCGAACTGCAGTACGGCGCAGCAGCGCGGGCGGCCCTGCGAAATGCCCTCCGCACCGGCGAGACCGACGCCCTGACCGATGTGGCCCGGCAGTACCCGGTCACGGTGGCTGGCCGGCAGGCGGCCTCTCTGCTGGCGGACCGGCTGCTGGATTCCGGAGAACCTCTGGCCGCGGCGCGGTGGCTGGAACGACTGCAGTCGGAATTACCGCCCGGCAGCAGCCCGACATCGGCTGATCGGCTGCGTCTGGCCGTCTGCTGGTATCGCGCGGGGCGGCCGGAACGGGCCAGCCAGGCGCTGCTGGCACCGCGGAATGAACAGCAGCCTGGCGAACAGCCCCAGGCCGCGGCGGAGCAGACTCGTCAGCTGCTCCAGTGGCTGCAGTCGGCCGTGCAGTCGGGGGCGAATACGCTGATGTCTCTCGATGCCGGCTGGTGGCTGCACCAGGGAAGTGCTTCGCGGAATACGGCCCACCATGTTCCGGAAGGAACCGGCACGGTGCATCCCCGGTGGCCGGTCGCAGGCGTTTCTCTGCTGACCGATGCCACCGCCGACCCCGATCAGGCGGAGGGCACGGCAGTCGGCCAGCGGCTGCGGAAGTCGGGACGGGAACTGCTCCGCCTGTATCGGGAAAAGCACAGCAATACCACGTTGCCCCGTTCCAGCCCGCTGGTGGTGGGCCATACGGTCTTCGTGCGTTCGTTTTCCACCCTGGCGGCCTTTCGGCTGGAAACCGGCGAACTGCTGTGGGAATCTCTGCCGGAAGCCACCTTTGAAGAGCTGGCGCTGAGCGGGCCGGAAGCACTCACCGGGCCGATTCTCGAGTTCATGGTCCGCCAGCGACTGCTGGGAGATGCCACCTGGGCCACGCTCAGCAGCGACGGCACCGCGATTTACGCCGTCGAGGACAGCGGCTTCAGTCGGGTCATCGCCCGGCCCGGCAGGGAAGGGCCGCTTCCCGTGGCGGCCACCAACCGGCTGGTTGCGTTCGATCCGGCCACCGGCCGCAGGCTGTGGGAAAGCGGTGGCGGGGACGGCATTCGCCATGCGGAAGAAGATTCCACGGCAGAGGACAGCAGCGCCGCCGGCGAGGAATCGTCTGATTCTCAGACACTTCCCCTGGCCGGCATGTTCTTTTACGGCCCGCCGCTCCCCTTGAGCGGCAGGCTGTATGCCATTGGCGAAACCGACGGGCGGATTGAACTGGTTTCCGTGGAACATCGCACCGCGGGAACGGCACGGCGGAATTCGGCTGCGGCGGCAGAACTGCGGCCAGCCAGCGTCCCGCAGCTGGAAGTTTCCTGGCGGCAGATGCTGGACGAAGTGGGCAGCTCTCAGGATGAGGCCCTGCGGCGGAGACTGAGCGGGGGAACGCCTTCGGCCTCGGGCGGCGTGCTGGTGTGTCCCACGGGAACGGGCTCGCTGGTCGCGGTCGATCTGGGGCTGAGAACCCTGCTG
>JAGQPV010000384.1 GCA_020426545.1 Planctomycetaceae bacterium | reverse complement strand
CGGATTATTGTTCCCGCCCTGCGTCTGCAGAAACTCGTCGCCAATGCGGAACATCGGCGTCCCATTGGCGAGCATCAGCAGGCAGAAGCAGTTCCGCACCTGTCTTCGGCGCAGTTCAAGCACATCGCCGGGCACATCAACGTCGCCTTCCCAGCCGCAGTTCCAGCTGAAGTCCTCGGCCCCGTCTGTATTGCCGTGGCCGTTGAGCCAGTTGTTTTTCCGGTTGTAGGAGACCAGGTCATACAGCGTAAACCCATCGTGCGATGTCAGATAATTCACACTCTGTGAAGGATGACACGCAAAGGGCAGGTCATCGGGAAACAGATCGTCGCTACCGTACAGTCGTGTCATCAGATTACCGACCAGTCCGTCCTCGCTGCGCATGCAACGCTGCATCGTCTCCCGGAAGCCGGCATTCCACTGCATCCACATGGTACCCGGAAAACGCTGCCCCAGCTGGAACAACCCATGGGCGTCCCAGGGTTCCGCGATCAGACGGATGTCCGCCAGATCGGGGTGCGTCGCGATTTCTCCGAAAATCGGCGGCTCTGCCAGACTGTGACAGAACCGCACATCACTGTGCGAAATCGCCCACGTGCCTGCCGCCAAACTGGTTGAAGGAGGATGGCGACCGCGAATACCGCCTGCACTCTGCACCGCGATCATCATGACCGCATTTCCGCAGCCGCAGGAGATGACGACCAGGAAACCGCGAGCCTGCCAGCAGTCAGGAAAGGCAGATGTGTTCAAGCTGGCGTGCCAATTTCAGCTCCGCAACCGCTTTGTCGTGACGTTGCGTCCGGCCGGGGGAATGGACAGCGATGTGTGCAACAGGGCGGGAATATGGGATCGGTGCTGCTGAGCGAGGTCTCGCGTGTCTGCCTCAGATTCGGATTTCGATTCCGTGACGGTCTTCCGGCCGGCAACGGGCAGATTGATTGCAAACTCAGCACCGCCGGAAAAACGGTTCCCGGCGGTAATCGTTCCCCCGTGGGATTCGATGATCCGCCGCACAATCGCCATTCCCAGCCCTGTGCCCGCAGTCCTGGTGGTGTAGAACGGCTCGAAGACCTTCTGTTGCTGCTCCTGGTTCAGGCCCGGCCCGTTATCGCAGACCCGCATCGCAAGTGTTTCCGGACCGGCGTGCAGCACGCAGGACACGGAGATAATCACCGGATCCAGACAGGCAGAAAGCGAGTTCTCAAACAGGTTGCGAAACACCTGCTCCAGCCGAAAAGGATCTCCCGTCACTTTAAGGTTCCGCTCGCCGGTCTGTTCCTCGAACAGCGTGTCGCGGTCCTGCCATTCCGCTTCCAGACTGTGCCAGGCCTTCCGCCATACTTCACCGAGGTCACAGGTGGCTGGCTCCAGGGAGATTGGTGAAGCAAAGCCCCTGACGTCTTCAAACAGTCGGCGCAGCCGCAGGCTCCGCTCTGCCAGCATTCCAGACACCTTGAGTACAGTGGCGCGGTCACCAGGGCGTTTCCGCAGCAGGGCCAGCCCGATCTGCAGTGCGGCCAGTTCATTCCGGCCTTCGTGGGTCAGAGTGGCGACAGTCTGACCGATGGCCGCCAGCCGCTCGGACTGCACCAGTCTGCGCTGTGCCTCGGCGAGGCTTTCCTGCAGCTGGTGCTGCTCGCGGATGCGGGACAGCTGGTGGCGAAGCAGTTCCGGCTGGACAGGCTTGATCAGGAAGTCCGCCACATTGTGCCGCAATGCCGCGATCGCCCCTTCCAGGTCAGCATGGCCGGTAATCAGGATCACGTCGGTTGCGGGAGTGTTGTCCCGGAGGAAAGGCAGGAGCAGGAGACCGTCACCGTCCGGCAGCAGGCGGTCGAGTAGAATGATGGCGAACTTTTCAAGATGATCATGTTCTGTCACCTGGCGGATTGACCCTGCCAGCTCGATCAGGCAGCTGTCCAGTTCGAGAATATCCCGCAGATTGGCCTGAGTGGCGGGATCATCCTCCACGATCAGCACGGCCAGCTGATTCTGCATTCCGACCTCCCTGCAGCAGTCTCACCTGCCGAATGATGCGAGTGACCCGCAACACTGTCTCTGGCTGGCTGTATATCCGCAGTCCCCGTCAATGCAGAGACCCGCAGGACGAATGTGTCCCGGCCTGCAGAATGCGGAAACCGTTCGCCTCAGTACCCCTGATTCCGACAGCATCGGCGGGCCAGACAGGCCAGCTGTTTCAGCAGTTCCCGTGGCATGAACTCCACATGAGCCATCCGTTCTTCGGTGAGCATCGGCAGCCGGGCTGCCCGGATCAATTCGATCAGCTGCACATCGGACAGTTCCTCAATGGTCCGGAGCGACAGACTGGCCACCTCCGCCTTGTCCAGTTTCTCCGGCAGGTGCACCTCAGGCTGCACAATGGTGTCGCCGGCTCCAAAAACAATGCTCTGCGAATTCCGCATCTGTTACCCCTCCTGTCTGAACAGCAGGATTCACCCGCTGTTCCTGAAGCGGCTGCATCCCTTCGATGTGCTGCAGTACCAGTACCTGAATCGCCCTGTCGCAAACCCTGTACCGGTTCCGCAATCATCCGCCTGGAACGGCTTTTCGGGGAAAACGGCACCATGAGCCGTAAGCAAAGCCCTGTGACTCGTGGCCGGGTGTGACCCTGCCGCACCCCCACTGTGCGAAACCGCACGCGGGGCTGTGGGATGTCGATTCGCGCAATGGAGCGGTCCACTGGCGAAACGCCCCATTTCCCCGCACACACGCAAACGGTCACTCGCCCGGGAAAGACGGGAAAGATGCCGCAGGCAGCCGCTCTGATAGAGCAGCGGACTGCTCAGTGCTGTCACAACGACGGGGCAGAGCGGTACAGCACGAGCGGAGGATTCCTGACCGACGTCAGAGAAAGCAGGTGGAGATCACCGGAAACTGTGATTCCTACATCAGCCATTCCGGTCTGAACAGCAGCAGCAGGCCGAGCAGCAGGACGACCAGTCCGCTCATGAGTTTCAGCCAGCGTCCCTGGTGTTCCTGCAGCTTATGGCGGCCCAGCGTCACGACAACAATCGCCACCATCAGCGAGTCGTCGAACATGTAGGCCAGATTATACAGCCCGAGATACCCATACACCTGCCACGTCTCCAGCTGCTGCTGCGAGAGGATCTGCGTATACAGAGCCGGCAGCCCCGCAGTGCAGAGCAGTTCGATCACGTTCACCAGTACCGCCAGCACGATCGCTCCGGCCACAGCTCCCGTCAGATGCTCCGCTGTTACAATCTGGCGGACACGGGCATAAATTCCCGGTTTGGCTGCAGCGGGAATCGAAAGCGAAATACCACGACCCGCCGCAAAGAAATCCTTGATATGAATGGCCCCGACGCTCAGAGCGAGCAGTCCCAGAATGATCTGCGATACCCGCAGATAGCCCACCAGCAGGAATACGTTCAGCCAGGCTGCCATGAAGGCAAAGTAGGCCAGGCCGCTTACCAGTACGAACGTCCCGGCAACCGCCAGTATCTTCCGCCGATCCTTCATGTTGACGAGGATCGACAGCAGAAACAGCAGGACCCACATGGCACAGGGGTTGAATCCGTCGACCAGTCCGATCGCCACGGTAAACAGCGGCAGTCCCACCCGGCGCACATTGACGGGACCAAAGACAGGCAGATCCACGCCTCCGGGGGCCGCGGGTGGCTGGGCTGGTTGCTTCTCGCCCGAAGTTCCTTCAGCCGGCAGATCCTCAAGCGGAATATCCTCCAGTGGAAAGTCGTCAATCGGCTCATCCGCAGGCGGAAAGTCGTCCGCCTGGCCGCCCGCCGCCGGGCCGGATTCAGACGAAGGCTGCCAGCTGACCAGAACGTGGTTCATCTGTGACAACTGACTGACACCGTCCCGGCAGGGAACGCAGCTCTGCTGCAAGAGGCGTTCGATGCGGCGACCGGAGGAGTCGTCACCCAGATAGCCGACGATCAACTGTCCACACAGATGAAACACGGGCGTGCTGCCTGCGGTCACATTATGGCTGCGAAGCAGTTCCTGCAGTTCCTCTCTGGCTCCCGGTTTGCTGATGATGTCATGGTCGACAATCAGAAACCCGGGATACCGCTGCCTGATGCGGGAGAGAAACGCCTTGCCTGCAGCACAGTGCGGGCAGCCTGCCCGCGTGTAAACATCAATCGTCAACAGCTGCTCGATCTGCTTTCCGGTTGTTTCTCTGCTGAAACCCACCAGCAGCTGGCCACATGCGTGGATGATCGGCAGACCGGGTTTGCGGATTCTGTGGGACCTGAGCAGCTGCTGCGCGCGGCGGTAAGCCTGCTGGTCCTTCGTCACATCGCTGACTTCGACCTTCAGACCCGGCCAGCGACGCTCCAGCGCCCGCAGATACCTGTGAGCGGCTGCAGAATGCTCGGACTCGGCACGAACAAAAGCTTCGATTCGGATGCAGTTCGCCCCGGCTCTGTCGGCAGCATGAGCCTCCGCCAGGCTGAACATCGCAGCCAGCAGCAACAGAGTCAGCCAGATGGAACCAGCAGCGAATGACCGTAACCGGTCTCGGCCTGCCTCCGATTGAGCAACGGCGGACGGTTCCCGGTGACCGGCCAGGAGTTCACCTGGGAAACGGTTCATCATTCACCTTCCCGGTCATTTCAGAAATCATCCGAAAACCTGATTCCTCGTCAGATCCAGGCAAGGCAGACGAAACCTGGTCAAAGTTCAGCCCGGATTCAGGTTGAACGGACTGTGATCGCCTGGAGAACTCTTCCACCCGGCCAGGGTTGGTCACCTTGCCACCGGACGGGTCGCAGCGGGAGGGGGTTCCGCCTTCGGAGTCAGCAGACTGTCTCCATCGCTTTCGTAACGGTCGAGCAGCCGGTACAGGCTGCGCCGACTGACACCGAGCACCCGGGCCGCGCGGGCTTTGTTGCCCTGTTCGCGGTCCAGTATCTGATACACATGCGCCTTCATTGCCACGTCGAGTTCGTCGCTGGCTGCGGAGACAGGTGAACTGCCAGTTGCCCGCCCGGCTTCAATTACCTCTGGCGGCAGGTTGTGCAGTCTGATAATCCGATCATCGGCCAGGATCCTGGCCCGTTCCAGGGCGTTCAACAGCTGGCGGACATTGCCCGGCCACTGATAGCTTTCCAGCGCCCGAACGGCCTCGTGCTCGACTTCCCAGTTCGGCCCGAGAAATGACTCAATCAGCAGAGGCAGGTCGCCTGCCCGCTGCCTCAAAGGTGGCAGATACAGTGAAAGCACATTGATCCGATAGTACAGATCCTCACGGAACCGGCCGGCCTGCACTTCATCGGCCAGATTGCGATTCGTCGCTGCCAGCAGCCGGACATTCACCCGGCTCTCCTTCAATGAGCCGACGCGGCGGAAGGAACCATCTTCCAGCACCCGCAGGAGCTTGGCCTGCAGAGACGGGGCGAGTTCGCCCACCTCGTCGATCAGCAGTGTGCCATTGTCGGCAATTTCGAACAGGCCCGGTTTGGCAGCGACTGCTCCAGTGAACGCCCCTTTTTCGTGGCCGAACAGCTCACTTTCCAGCAGTTGTTCCGGCAGGGCCGCGCAGTTGATGACGACGAAGGGCTGTTCGGCCCGGCGGCTCTGCCGTTGCAGTGCCCGGGCCACCAGTTCCTTGCCAGTGCCACTCTCACCCTGAATCAGAATCGGAGTTTCGGTCGGTGCGGCCCGTTCAATGAGTCGGAACAGTTCCTGCATGGCCGGCGATTTGCCGATCATTTCCGTCTGCGGGCGGGCCCGCTCCACCAGTTCCCGCAGTTGCCGGTTCTCCCGGCGGAGCCGTCCCGCCTCGACGGCCTTGCGACATCGCTGTTCCAGTTCGGCCAGCCGACAGGGTTTGGTCAGATAATCGTAGGCTCCCAGTTTCATGGCCTCGACGGCCGACTCAATGGTGCCTTCCGCAGTCAGCAGAATTACCTCCATCTCGCAGCTGGCCTGCCTCAGCCGCCGCAGGACGTCCAGCCCAGTCATGTCTGGCAGCCGCAGGTCGAAGATGCCCACCTCAAA
>JAGQPV010000383.1 GCA_020426545.1 Planctomycetaceae bacterium | reverse complement strand
TGATTTTCGGCACAATTCCCTCTAAGAATCTGTGGTTGCATGTACGCGGTATACAATAGTCGGCAGTATAGTAAGCCGGGCCGAATCGTTACGCACGCAGCAGCACCCACCTGTCCACTTTTTCCTGTGAAGGAACTGCCCCCATGCGCACCGTCCGCAGCCGGGAATTCGCACAACCCGCCACCGCCCTCTGGAGCAGGGCCCGCTGCCACACCGTCGGGAAAGCAGTTGTCCTGCTGCTGCTGACCGGCTGGATGCTGACAGGCAGGACACAGGCTGCGGAGCCACCCGCGGGACAGACATCCCGGCCGAATGTGCTGTTTCTGATCTGCGACGACCTCAACTGCGATATCGGCTGCTATGGCCACCCGCTGGTAAAAACGCCCAACATCGACCGGCTGGCCCGTAAGGGTGTGCGGTTTGAACGGGCCTACTGCCAGTACCCGTTATGCGGGCCGAGCCGCGCTTCGTTCATGTCCGGCATGTACCCCGATCAGACGCTGATTCACCGCAACGCGGTCTATCTGCGGGAGCGCGTGCCCAATGTGCAGAGCCTCTCGCAGATGTTCCGTCAGCAGGGCGACTTCGCCACCCGTATCGGCAAGATCTATCACTATGGCGTCCCGCGGAACATTGGCACTGGAGGCCACGACGACCCCGATTCCTGGGATCTGGCCATCAACCCCCGTGGCCGCGACAAGGACGACGAAGCCCTGGTGAAGACGCTGCAGCCCGGCCGTTACGGTGGAACGCTCAGCTGGCTGGCTGCCGACGGGACCGACAAAGAACAGACCGACGGCATCGCCGCCACGGAAGCTGCCGCCCTGTTACAGAAGTACGCCGCCGACGAGCGGCAGTTCTTTCTGGCAGTTGGCCTCTACCGGCCGCATACCCCTTATGTAGCGCCCCGGAAGTACTTTGATATGTATCCCCGGGAGAAGATCAGCATTCCGCGGGTACCGGAAAATTATTACAGCACACTGCCTGCACCGGCAGTCAAATCCATCACCCGCCGAAAGGTACAGCTCAACCTGCCCGACGAAACCGCCCGCGAAGTCATCCAGGCTTATTATGCGTCCATTACCTTTGCCGATGCCCAGCTGGGCCGCATTCTGGATGCCCTGGAGGAGACCGGTCTCGATCAGAATACCATTATCCTGTTTACTTCCGACCATGGTTATCATATGGGCGAACATGGTCACTGGCAGAAAACAACACTGTTTGAAAACGCCGCCCGCGTCCCGCTGATTATGGCCGGCCCGGGCATCACGGCGCAGGGGCAGAGTACAGCAGCCCTCGCCGAAATGGTCGATTTCTATCCCACTCTGGCCGAGCTGACGGGCCTGAAGCCCCCGGCCACAGCCAGTGGTGTCAGCCTGGTCGCCGCACTGCGCGATCCAGCGGCCACACCCAGAACCAGCGCGTTCACCCAGTACGATACCGGCTACAGCCTGAGGACAGACCGTTACCGTTACACCGCCTGGGGAGCAGAAGGACGCGACGGGGCCGAACTGTACGATCACGCAACCGACCCGGCGGAAATGGTCAACCTCGCCGAACAGCCGGCCCACCAGGCAACGGTAAAACAGCTGGCCCGCCAGCTGCAGGAACGCATCCGGCAGGCAGGCCAGGTTCCCAGGGGCTTAACACAGATCCTGGAGGGAGTCCGCCGCACTCCCCCGAAACCGTAACCGGCCAACGGGCAGTCCGGCCGCAGCCGGCAGAAACCTGCGGTTGATGACAACGTGACTTATGAAGTGGAAGCGGCCAGCAGCATGACCGAGTGGTTTCAGACTCTGCATCCCGTACTGCAGGCCCTGCTGGCCGGCCTGTTCACCTGGGGTGTGACGGCACTGGGTGCCGCGACGGTCTTCCTCTCGAAGTCCGTCAATCGCCGCCTGCTGGATGCGATGCTGGGTTTCTCCGCGGGAGTCATGCTGGCCGCCAGCTACTGGTCGCTGCTGGCCCCGGCGATTGAGATTGCCGAACAGGGCACGCTGCCGGTGTGGGTGGTGCCGGCTGCGGGATTTCTGCTGGGAGGAGCCACCCTGTGGGTGATCGACAAGCTGCTGCCGCACCTGCATCTCGGCCTGCCACTGGAAATGGCCGAAGGCCCGAAGACCGCATGGCGGCGGGCCATTCTGCTGGTGACGGCCATCACTCTGCACAACATTCCGGAAGGGCTGGCCGTCGGTGTCGCCTTCGGTGGAGTGGTCGGCGGTCTGCCTTCAGCCTCTCTGGGCGCAGCTGCGGCGCTGGCCTTCGGCATCGCCATTCAGAATTTTCCAGAGGGGATTGCCGTGGCGATGCCGCTGCGGGGAGAAGGCGTCAGCCGGCTGAAGAGTTTCTGGTACGGCCAGCTCTCCGCCGCGGTCGAACCCGTGGCCGCGGTCATTGGTGCCGCGGCCGTGGTGTATGCCGCGCCCATGCTCCCCTGGGCCCTGAGCTTTGCCGCCGGGGCGATGGTCTATGTGGTGGTGGAGGAACTGATTCCCGAATCGCAGCAGGCGGGCAATGTCGACCTGGCCACCGTCAGCCTGATGGTGGGCTTCGCCGTGATGATGATCCTCGACGTGTCCCTCGGCTGATGCATCAGAGCAGTCCCGGCTGGCATCGCTGGCTCAGGCAACCCTGGACGGCCTTACCGATCAGATGCATACTGCCCGGGTGTCAGCCAGAGGTCACCCGTCAGTCAGCAGGTCACCGCGATGCACTTAACTCTTCAATGTCCAGGTTGCCAGCGCAAACTGTATCTGGATTATGAGTCGATCGGGCAGTCGCATACCTGCAGTTCATGCGATACGCAGTTCGTGGTGACATCGCCCGAAAGTGGTGCTGCACACTCCCCGCAGCCACGCCCCGCCCCGCCTCAGCCTCCAGCCAGCCGGGAGGAGGCCCCACGCCCCGCGCCAGTGAAAGAGTATCTTCCACTATCGATTCTGGCGGCACTCTTCATGCTGCTGGCTGTTCTTAAGTTTGCTGGCGGTATCCAGGCAGTCGCGGTTCGGCGGGAAACTTCCCACACAGTCGAGGAGATTTCACGTGTCCTGCCCGGTCGACTCGACAAGTCTGTGCAGGAGTTTACGGCGAAAGCCGATTCGACCCTGCAGAAGTCCATTGCATTCGCATTCGTCGAATCCGTGATTCTGATGCTGACCGGCTGGTTTCTTTACCGGCGAACCTTCCGGTGGTTCTGCCTGTTCGGCTCGCTGACTGCCTGCCTGACAATCCCCCTGGGAACAGCACTGGGCATTGCAGGCCTCATTGTGATTCAAAGCAGCAACGCCCGCCCGCTGTTCTCCCGCCCGGGTATGCAGGCGGCCTGAAGATGGACCACAACACTGGAGTTTCGTCAGTGCCACAGGTCAGCTCGTGCAGCGAAAATCGCTACTTCGGCGGTGCGGCCCGGCGGAAAGTCTGTGATTTCCACCGCTTCTTCAGCACCTGGCGGTAGCGATAGCCGGCCCGCAGGTAGTACTGCTCGAAGTCCTCTTTCAGATTGCTCAGCTCCCGCAGGCTGTCGCACGTGCACTGAAAATGGCAGATCGCCATCTCAGCTGTCGTGCCTTCCCCCCAGACTACATTCCGCGGGGGAGAAGAGGGATTCAGCGGATTCTCCGCCGAGTTGTCGTACCAGAAGTCAATCGCCAGCCGCGTGTTCTTCGGCAGGCGGATCGGTCGGCGGAAGACATACTGCCCCTGCCAGTTAAAATCCCAGTTGCGAATCCACACCAGCGGAATCACCTGGCCGTTGGGCAGGTGCGCTTCCGCCTTCACTTCCTTCCCCAGCAGGTGCATGTGCGGGGCCACATCCAGCAGCGTGGTCGCCACCGGCAGAGTGTAGTTCGCCCGCTCGTGATGGCGATTTTCTCCGGCCGGTATGTCAATTTTATAACTGAGAATCTGCAGCTCGATCGCCAGCTGCCGCGAGGCCGCGGGAGCAAAGTACAGCCCCACCTGCGACTGGTCCGTTTCGACTTTGCCTGTCCGCTGGTAATGCACTTCGATGACGAGGTCCGAACCACGGGGCAGGGCCCGTCCCAGCCCGTTGGGCAGTCGGCGGGGACTCATGCCGGGCAGCCAGCTGCGCAGCGTGCTCGCCGTGCGGAAACCCGGCCCGCCGAAGCCGCCATAACCCGGCGCCGGGTCGGTGGCATCCAGCCTGCGTGCCTCGCCGGAGACATCGATATAAAAGCTGGCATGATGCACGGCCCGCGGGTTGCCCGGCTGAAATTCCAGGGCCGCCACCAGCTGATCGCTCGCCAGGCCGGTCGGGATGACAAAGTGCTGGTGAATATCCGGGCCGCTGGGCGAAATCGTAAACGGTTCCGGCATGGTGAGAACCAGATCGGGCTGGCCCAGGCTCCAGCCACGGGGAAACTCGACCGTCGCCGGCATATCGGCAGCGAGTCCCTGCTGCTTGCCGCCCTCCACCCAGCGGGCAATCAGGTCGATCTGCTCATTCGACAGATGCCGGGCATCGCGGAAGCTGCCGAAATCCGGGTCGGGCAGCCACGGCGGCATGAATCGCGACTTCGTCACTTCCACAATCTGCCGGGCATGCCGGCTGACATCCTCATAAGTCAGCAGGCTGAACGGGGCCGGCTGATCGGGACGGTGGCAGGTGGCACAGTGTGACTGAATCAGCGGGGCAATATCCCGGCTGAACGTCACATCGCCCGTCGTGCTGACGGGCTCCAGCGATTCCAGCAGACAGCCAATGGGCTCCGTCTGCGGAATGCTGACCGTCTGGCGGCTCAGGCTGGCCTGCACCGCATCGCGAACATAAGCACGCCCCGCTGTCGACTTCTTGCGGCCAATGCTGGCGTACTCGTCGTTCACCCGGCCACTGTACAGCACCTGCCCGGCATCGCTGATGACAAAGGCGTGCGGCGTATGTGTCGGCTGCAGGGCCCGGCGAATCGCGGACGATGCATCGAACAGCACCGGAAACCCGATGCTGTATTCCTTCGAATGAGCCACCGACTCGCTCCGGGTGGCGGAAGAACCCGAAATCACCCCGTAGCATTCCAGGCCGCGGGCGGCGTACTTTTCCGCCAGCTGATTCAGCTCCGGCAGGCAGCCATTGCTGATGGGGCACTCCACCGACAGAAACACCACCACCGTAGCCCGCGTGCCGTCGGCCTCGCCCAGATGATGCAGCTTCCCGGCCAGATCGATGCCGCTCAGCTGCTGCATGCGGGCTGCCGCCGCGCGAGCTTCCGCGTCGCCGCCATCCGCAGCCGTCTTCCCGGATGCTGATCTGCCAGACACCGTTTTCCCGGCCGCCAGCCCGACAGCCGCCACGCCGGAAATCAGCCCGATCGTCAGCAGCAGGCACACCAGAAGCAGCCAGCGGGCTGCAGGCGGACTGGCACCAGCGGACACACTGCCGGAAGGAACATCAGCGGAAGGAGAACTTCTGGAGATTGAACTGCGGAAACAGACAGACTGAACCCCGCCGTCCCGTTCGGGACGCAGGTTCGGCAGACAGGGCATTCAGAGCCGCCTTCCAGGGGGCAGAATTGCATGATGTGCGACAGCACGTTCAGCAGCCCACAGGGAAACCCGGTACACGGCCCGTCAGACAGGGGTTTCAACAGAGAGATTGCTGCAGTGGCGGCGCCCGAAAAAGGGCATGGAGAAGTGAAAGCCACACGACAGAGCTTACCACGACGCACCCGGATTTACGCTGCAGATTACGCCCCTGCCACCCAGGTTTCCCGAAGTTTCCGTTCAGCCCTGTCGTATGCAGCTCAACCGTTCATCCCCCCGAACCCACACCGCAGCAGCACACGCCGACAGCGATTTCCAGCTGTTCGATCACTCGCCGGACACTGCCAGGCAGAGAGACCTCACCCGGAATGTGCGATGTGTTTACGGTGATCTATCCAGTTTCTGTTTCTGCGATGTAACAGAATTTGATGTCCCACCCTGGTAGGGCCGGCTGTGCCGGCCATCCGAATGCGGAACAGATACTTCGCCGCAGAGAAGCATCCGGCATTGGTCCATCGAAGACGGCAGGCACAG
>JAGQPV010000382.1 GCA_020426545.1 Planctomycetaceae bacterium | reverse complement strand
CCCTACTTTCCCGATTCAGAAGTCTCCGGGATCATCAGGTCTGATTCTGCCCGGTTTTTAACTCAGATTGAGCAGCCCAGATTCTGCCTGATCAGCAGCCGGAACCGGTTCTTTGCAACGCCCCCGGAACGGGCAGCGGTGCCGAATCGGCGGGAGTTCCACTCTGGAAGATGTCGCCGGCAGCGGCCGTGCTGAAACAGAGGTACCGTCGAATCAGTCCGTCCTGAGCGAAAAGACCACCGCGCATAAAGAAACCGGCAGCAGAGCGAATTTCGCTCCACTGCCGGTGGCAGAAACCATCAAAAACATCAAATCGGAAGCCAGTTGTTGATGAACTCAACCAGGCCGGTTCAGGCTTCGGGAGCAGGCTCTTCCACGCCGGACTTCGGCATGGGAGTCTCTTCCTGTGCGGGCTCCGGAGCGGATTCCGTTGCGGAAGGATCCGCCACTTCCAGCGGAGCGGCCGGGTAACCCATTCCGTAGTTCTGCGGATACTGACTGTAGTGCTGGAACTGAACCGGGTACGCCCGGCGATGCCAGTGCCCCGGCCACGGAGCCGGCGGAATCATGTCGGGACGCGGCTGCCAGCTGGGCGACTGCTGGTAGTAATAGCCCTGCTGCATGGTATCGGTGGGAACATAGGTCACCGGATAGCGGCGAGCCGTTTTTGTGTACGCACCCGGTGAGCCGTACCACTGCGTCGGCCAGTACCGCTGGTAACCCACAGCCACCTTGTTCTGCAGCGGGCGGCGAATGGGCGGAGTCCAGCCGTAACTGGGCGGAAGCGTACCGGCGGTTGCACCGGGGCCACTGCGGGCCCTCCACACTGCCAGCGGGCTGGAATACTGCGAGTAAGGTCCACCACCGTAACCATAACCGCCGTAGCCACCGTGTCCGTAGACTTCATACGGACCGTACACCGGGCCAGCCACGTGATCGGCTTCGGGCTCAATGGTCTCGGGAGCGTCAGCCTTCTTGTCGGCATCGCTGATTCGCACGACGCCGGCATCATCCGCATGAATCTCCACGGGACTCAGCGACCCGAAAGCAAACAGCCCGGCAACCGCCCCGGCCGCCAGCTTCTTGAAAGTCAGTTTTCGCATGACGATTCTTCCGTGAATACAGGAGAGGGCACCGGTCGGGGCCATCACGGCAACATTCTGTCACCGCCGTGGCCGGAACCGGCGTCTGACCGGTTCCGGCGGTGAGATAAAGGAAATACGTTCTCTGTCATTCCCGACCGGCACTTCGCAGTGCCGGCTGACAATCAGCGGACGGGCGGAAGCTGCTGCTGCGGCACCAGCCGCGAAATGGGGGTCAGACGGCTGGAAGGAATTCCCCAGCCATAGTTGTACGAGCGGTTCACCACGGGAGGCAGCGGCACAGCCACCGGCACGCCGTAACCTTCAGCCGAGTACAGCGGGCCGCTGTCCCGCTTATCCCAGTAATCCGGGTTCACAGCGTAGGCGGCACCATAGTGACCGGCCACGGGCACCTGGCCATGGGGAATGAAGTACCCGTAACGGTGCTTGAAGGTTTCCAGATTCTGCCGCCACTGCTCTTCCGTGTACCGCTCGCCATAGCCGGGGAAACGTGCTCCTCTGTCATCCCGATCGTAATCGTAGCCGTCCCCGTCGGAATCGATTCCATCGTAGTCGTTGTCGCAGTCTCCCTTCGCACAGCGGCCACCATCACACTGGCCGCCACGGCAGGAAGCGCACTTCCCGGAACCACATTTCGTGCAGGGAGCACAACCACCATTGCGCTCCGCGTGAGCCCGCATGTGCCGGGCGTGAAGCTTCATCTGCATGGAAGTGCACAGATCGTGCAGCGGGTTGCCGTCGAACTCGAATCCCGGTCCCACCTCAACCACCCGGGGCTGACCGGGGAGGTACTGCTGCTGCGGACGATGAGCGGGAGGAGCCATCGTATCCGGGGCAGCGCCGTTGTCGGAAATTCGAATCACACCGGCGGCCGGACCATCCTGGCTGTATGCCTGGCCGGCTACTGCCAGCATCAGTGCCGTGGCCAGCAGCGCCGGCAGATGCCCGCGAAGACTGGAGAAATGCATGAGAGTCATCCTGTACTCGGGTTTATGGCTCGGCCTGCCGGGAACATCTGCCATGACGTCCCGAAGTCGCAGTCATTCCGTCTGATTTCAAGAGCAGCTGACTGTATTCCAGAAGCTGGCAGCATCCCGGTGCGGGCCGCTGCCAGCGGTTGCGGGTACCACGTTCGTCCGGCTCAGCGGCGAACGAAAGGAACCTTCATTTTGGAGAACAGACTGTGTTTCGATTTGTATTTCACGTGGACTTCAGTCCCCATCAGCTTCCAGTTGTCATGGGACCAGACACCCCAGGGAGTCACCACCCAGCCACCCGTGGCCTTGTAGTAATACGGGGGATACATCGCCCGATATTCATGAGGATAGGTCATCTCATGGGGGGCGAACGCCTGGTTGGTGATGATCGTTCCACCAGTCTGCCAGGGAATATTCGGCTGCGGGCCGGGATACAGCGAAGCATCCAGCTGCGGATACGAACGGGGATCCTGCTGGCCGGGGTGCCCGGGGCCGTTGGCCCGGCTGGCGGAGACAGGTCGTGCCGGCACGGGGGCCAGCCGTCCGGGAGCCCGCTCATCGGAAACCTGGCGAATCACGTCCTGTGAGACCGGTGCGACCCCGCGGCCGCCATCAGTCCACCACACCTGGGCCTGGGCCGACTGGCCTGTTCCTGCTGTAACCAGCATGGTCAGCACGCCGATCTGCACAATACTGCGAAGCATGAGTTCCCTCCCTGGGTCGAGTTCCAGCCCGGCGCCACCCGTCTGGCTGCCTGCCGCATTCCGCTGGCTGTCGCAAAACGTCTGAAGTCTGGTTTCTTCCTGGCCGCCCGGCGAAACGGTCTGCTGCAGGCAATTCCATGCCTGTGGGCCTGTGCCGCAACAGCAGCCTGATCGGGAGCCTGGTAGCGCCGTAGGATGTTTCGGTCTCTGACGATCTTTGCAATGAGACATTCCCAGACTGCTGTTCGGGTTCCAACTGCTTTGGCAATTGGATGGTCCGCGAAGCCGTTACAACCCGCATATCCTGACACCCGCCCTCTCAGCGGGACCGGGCACACCACCCGGAATCGGGCATTTTCACGTTCCACGTGGTCACGCTGCACGATGCTGCCGCTGAGGGGGATTGTGCCGGTTATTCCGCCGCATCAGAGGTTCTCCTCCCGTTGCTGGACTCTCCCGGCACACCCTGGCCAGCCTGCCCTCACCCCTGCGATTTTCAAATTCCGCCTGATCGCTACAATGTGACAGCCCTGCCCCCTGCACCGTCCCGGGTCTCCAGTAGAGACCGACGGCTTTCCGGCAGCCGGATGGCCCCCTCCCGGATCTCCCCGCCTCGCGGCACCGCGAGGCAGACCGAGCCGGAGCGAATCAGGAACCAGCCGGACAGGGGCCCCTGCCGTTCAATCGAAACGTTTGAAACGGTGAACTCCCGGTGTCGGCCTTCGCTGGCAGCCGCGAGACAGATTTCATTTCGGGAAGGAGACCGCTCTGGCCAGGAAGAAGAAGTCCACAGGCAGCAATGGCTCCACGGCAGCTGCCCGCGCTGAAGGCCGCATTGACTACGTCTCCATCTCCGACGAAACCCGGCGGAGATACCTCAACTATGCGCTGTCGGTCATCTCCTCCCGGGCCCTGCCCGATGTCCGCGACGGGCTGAAACCCGTCCAGCGGCGAATCCTGTACGTCATGTATCAGGAGCTGCGGCTGACCGAAGACAGCAAACGCCGCAAGTCGATGAAGGTCTGCGGCGATACGACGGGTAACTATCACCCGCATGGCGAAGGCGCGGTCTACGAGACGCTGGTGCGGATGGCGCAGGACTTCACCCTGCGGTACACGCTGATCGATGGCCAGGGCAACTTCGGCTCCATCATGGGGCTGCCGCACGCCGCCGCACGCTATACCGAAGTCCGGCTGACGGCAATTGCCAGCCAGCTGATGAACGAACTGCGGTTTCAGACGGTCGATACCCGCCCCAACTACGAATCAACCCGCGAGGAACCCGTTGTTCTGCCCGCCAGGTTCCCCAACCTGCTGGTCAACGGAACTCAGGGAATCGCGGTGGGTATGGCCACCTGCATTCCGCCGCATAACCTGAAGGAAGTCATTCAGGCCTGCATCCAGCTCATCAGCGAGCCGGAATCCACCGTGGCCCAGCTGATGAAATTCATCAAAGGGCCGGACTTCCCCCTCGGCGGCCGGGTCATCTCCGGCCGGTCCGTCCTTCGCAAGGCCTATGAAGAAGGCCGCGGTTCGATCCGCGTGCGGGGAGAATGGCAGCTCGACCGGGAAGGCAAGAAGGAACTCCCGCATCGTATTGTCATCACCTCGGTGCCCTACATGGTGTCGACCGGCCCGCTGATGGAAAGCATCGGCGAGATTCTCGCCACCCGCAAGCTGCCTCAGCTGGTCGATATTGGCGACGAAACCAGCGAAGAAAGCGGCCTGCGGATCGTGCTGGAACTGAAGCCCGGTTCCGACCCGGAATCTGTCATGGCTTACCTGTTCCGCCATACGGCCCTGGAGCAGTCCTTCAGCTACAACATGACCTGCCTCATCCCCGATGAGCAGGGCGTCCCCGTTCCCCGCCGGCTCGATCTGCGGGAGATGCTGCAGGCGTTTCTCGATTTCCGCTTCGTTACGGTCCGCCGCCGCTTCGAGTACCAGCTGCGCAAACTGGAAGAGCGAATCCACATCCTCGAGGGATTCGCCATCATCTTCAACGACCTGAATCGCGCACTGGAAATCATTCGTGCCAGTCAGGGCCGGCAGGACGCCGCCTCACGTTTGATGGACGAATTCCCGCTCGATGAAACCCAGTCGCTGGCCATCGTCGATCTGCAGCTGTACCGTATTTCACAGCTGGAAGTGAACCGCATTCGCGAGGAACTGGAAGAGAAGCAGACCGCCGCCGCCCGCATCCGTAAAATTCTGGCGTCCGATCGTCAGCTGTGGAAAGTGGTGCAGCAGGAGCTGGAAGAAATCGCCAGCCAGTGGGGCGACCGTCGCCGCACCGGGCTGGGCAAGGCCGACGAAGTCATCGAGTACGACCCCCAGGCCTACATTGTGCGGGAAAACACGAATGTCGTCGTGACCCGCGAAGCGTGGATCAAACGGGTCGGCCGGCTGACAAAAGTAGAAAGCACCCGCGTTCGCGAGGGCGACAGTGTGCTGGAAGTCGTGCCGGGCAGCACGCTGGACAACGTGGTGCTGTTCGCCAGTGACGGCACCGCCTACACCCTGCCCATCGAGTCGGTTCCTTCATCTTCCGGTTATGGCGAGCCGCTGTCCAAGCATGTGAAACTGGGCGACGGTGTCACACCGGTGGCGGCTGTCACGACCGATACCCGCTTCACGCCGGAAGACAGCGTCCCCGAGGACGATTCTCCGTCCTGGCCACGGCTGCTGATCGTTACGGCCAGCGGCATGGTGATTCAGCTGCCGTTCTCGCTGTTTCGGCAGCCCTCCACCCGCAGCGGCCGTCGCTACTGCCGCCTGAAGAATGACGACCGCGTGGTCGACGTGCAGCTGATCAGCGAAGCGGAAACGCTGTTTCTGGCCACCCGAAAAGCCCGTGTGCTGCATTTCCGCATCGAGGAAATCCCGGCTCTGTCCGCTGCCGGTCGCGGTGTGATCGGCATCAAACTGTCCGAACCGGACGACGAAGTCCTCGGAGCCGTCCAGCTGCTGCGTCCCAGCGACTGCCTGCGGGTACGCAGCTCCTCCGACCGCACGCTCAGTTTCGGTCAGATGAAATATCAGGTGACGTCCCGCGGAGGCAAAGGCGTGCGGACCAGCCAGCGCAATACTTTCGAGGAAATTATCAAACCTCCCATCGAACTGGTGGACTGGGCCGAACTCGGCGACGAATAACAGTTCAGCCAGTGCATGCCCGCGGCAGATCCCCGCCTGCCGGCCTGCGGACTGAATGCCTGTCCGGAACTCCCTGACGCCACGGCTTGTGCCG
>JAGQPV010000381.1 GCA_020426545.1 Planctomycetaceae bacterium | reverse complement strand
GGCCGTATCGTGACCTGCATTCACCAGATCAACGGCCTGGATTCATTCTTCC
Organism: Planctomycetaceae bacterium; assembly: GCA_020426545.1. Lineage (GTDB taxonomy): Bacteria > Planctomycetota > Planctomycetia > Planctomycetales > Planctomycetaceae > JAGQPV01. Next base: position 5,994 of record JAGQPV010000381.1, on the reverse strand, counting down.
AGAACAGCCAGCGGCGACGTTCCCGGTGCATCGACGTCCCGATTGTGAACGGGTCGCGTTTGCCGGTGTCGAGTTCGAGAAAGCAGAGGAATCCGGCGAAGGTGGAGACGACCAGTTCCTTCCCGTCCTGGCTGATGTCGATGCAGTTAATCGTTCCGCCGACATAGTGCTGCCAGAGTCGCTTTCCGGTCCGATCAAATGCCCGCAGGTAGCCATAAGCGTCACCGATAATAAACTCGTCCGGCCGGTATACGGCGGCGTAGACTCTCGCCCCGTCTTCGAGTGTGGGGATCTGTGGGTGGGTTTCGTAGTATTCAGTCCTGAGGCCCGGCAGCAGTGTCGTTGGGACGCCAATCGTCGCGCCTGAATAGAAGTGGCAGGCGTTCAAAATGACCATGGCCCCGTCGCTGCTGAACGCGGCATAGTGCGGATATTCGCTCATGGGGCCGATTTCCGCAACAAGATGACAGGTTGCCGTGTCGAAGACGTAATGCGGACTTGACTGGTGTCCGGTTGCAATGTACCGGCCGTCCGGTGAGATTGCCCCGTGTTCCATGGCGAGACTGCTGGAAAGGTCTTCCTTCTGGCACTCTTCCAATTCTTCGGGCCTTGGCAGGAGCCTGACTGCGCCTCCGGGTTGCAGGACGAAGACGCCTTCGGGGCTGACCAGCAGTGCGGAGTCTCCATCCGGAAACGGAATGATCTGCGTAACGGTCGGAGGTTCTTCCAGCCCGTCTGGCCAGTTCAGCGCAGCCACCACCGGTCCGCCCCACCCGTCGAGAATCTGCACCCCGGATGGCCGGGCAACTGCAAAGTACCGGCGGTCTGGTGAGCGACCAATCGACAGAATGCTGGCATCGAGTGGCTCGATGTGCCGCTCATGAACTTCGACGAAACGATGTGATTCCCACGAGTCGGCGATGCACAGGACCACGCGACCGTCATCGAGCAGAGTTGCGACTGGAAGCCCGGGACCACCGACTTCAATCATTTTACCGAAAGGCTCATGAGCGGGTGGAAACTTTTCACGCAGTTCGTCCGTCGTTCCCAGGTCGTTGGCGCGGCGCACGGCGGCAAGCACCGCTTTCGCCATCGTTTGCCGAGTGTCTTTCGGCTGTTTGCCAGCTTTCTCCCAGCCATCGCGAAGACCTCGCTCCACGAAGCTGTTGATGGCCGAAACGTATCGCAGGCTTTTCTCTCGCCAGCGTCTGGAGAGTTCATCTTCTGAACCAGACTCTGCCGGATCAGAGCGATCGGATGGCATTTTCGACTCCTTTGGCCTGGCGGCACCGTCGGCTTGCCCGCCACTTTGATTGATGGATGGTTATCGTGGCCGCATCAGCCGACTCTGGTGTCACTTGAAGACACGGGTGGGCCAGCCACCCGTGGCACACCGGCTGTGCAGTCAACCGGTTTCCGCCTCTTCCAGTGGCAGGCCAGAGCTGGCGAGGATCAGGTTGTGTTCCGTCTGCAGTTCGCCGGACAGTTCCCGGGTGAGGCGGCCACGGTTCATCACCACGATGCGGTGGGCCAGGCTCAGCAGTTCCTGGTGATCGCTGGAAATCACCAGCACGGCCCGGCCGCGGCGGGCCAGCTCGCGGATGGTGGCGTGAATCTGGCTGCGTGAACCGACATCGATCCCGCGGGTCGGTTCGTCCAGCATCACCACCAGCGGATCCCGGCCCAGCCACCGCGCCAGCAGGGCCTTTACTTGATTCCCGCCACTGAGCGTGCCCACCGGCTGCCCAGGCCCGGCGGCTCGAATGTCGTACTCCCGCGTCAGTTCGGCCACCCGCTGCTGTTCCCGCTGCGCGGAAACCAGTCCCCAGCGGCCCAGCCGGTCGGTCAGGCCCACGCTGATCGATTCGCCCAGGCTGTGCCCGCCGACGAAGCCTTGCCGCTTGCGTTCTTCGGGCAGGTACACCAGCCCCTGCCGCACGGCCTGCCGGGGGCTGCGGGGCCGCCACGGTTTGCCCGCCAGCTGCATGGTGCCGAGGTCGAGGGGATACAGCCCGTAAATCGCGCGGGCCAGTTCGCTGCGGCCGGCTCCCACCAGCCCGCCCAGGCCCACAATTTCGCCGGCATGCACCGTCAGGCTGATGTCGTCGAACAGTCCGTCGCAGCCGGCGGAATCCAGCTGCAGCAGCGGTTCGCCGGTCGTGGTGGTGTGTTGCCCGGCGGTGGTCGCAGTCACTTCCCGGCCGACCATTTCCTCAATCAATGTGGAAACCGGTACGCCAGCGGTGACATGTTCAGCCACGAGGGCACCGTCCCGCAGCACGGCCACGTGGTCGGTCAGCTGCTGAATTTCATCCAGCCGGTGGGAAACGTAAATCATCGCCACGCCCTGGCTCTTCAGACGGCGGAGCTGATCGAACAGCCGGCGGACTTCGGGTTCCGTCAGGGCGGCAGTGGGTTCGTCGAGAATCAGCAGCCTGGCCTGCCGCGAGAGAGCGGCGGCAATCATTACTTCCTGTTTCTGCGAAGCGGGCAGCTGGTCGAACAGCTCCGCCGGGCTGATGGCCAGACCCACCGCTTCCAGCCGCTGGCCGGCTTCCCGCAGCAGGGCCGCCCAGTCGACTCCGCCCAGCCGGTTGCGGGGCCAGGATTCGCCCAGCAGCATATTCTCCGCCACGCTCAAGGTGCCGCAGTATTCCAGCTCCTGATGAATGGTGGCGATGCCGGCGGCGAGGGCTTCACGTGGAGCGGCGAACCGCACCGGCTGCCCCTGCCACAGAATGTCGCCCGCGTCGGGAGTGTGCACACCCGAGAGCAGGCGAATCAGCGTGGACTTGCCGGCCCCGTTTTCGCCGATCAGACCGAGGATCTCGCCCGCTCCCAGCGACAGATCAATCGGTTCCAGCGCGGTTACCGGGCCGAAGCCTTTGGTGACCTGACGGAGTTCGAGCAGCGGATGGTTCATGGGCGGGTTCCCTCCGGGCAAGCCGCCAGTGTGATTGCCTGACGGTAAATGTGGCCGGAACTGCCGGCCCTGTGTCACTTGAAGACACGGGTGGGCCAGCCACCCGTGGCACCCTCGGTCAGCCCGTTGCAGGTGGCTGAAAGCGGAAACCCTCCCTCAATCCCTCCCTGCCAGGGAGTGAAGTGAAGACAGGAGGCTTTTGCCGGACAGGCCGGCAGCAGTACCCGGCGATTCACGTTGTGCCCGGTGGCCGGAACTCAGGCGAAGTCGGCCGACTGCCAGTCGCTGCGGGTGGCGCGGGCCATCAGTTTGCGGGCGGCAGCGTCCGTGGGGAAGGTGCCGGCTGCGGGGTCGAACCGGATGTCCCGCTGGAGGCGGGTGGAGATATCGGCCAGGTGACACAGATCGGTGCTGATGCGGGCTTCTTCCAGGCCGGGCAGCCCGGCTGGCGCGGAGCCCTGCTGAATGGCGGAGAGGAACTGTGCCAGATGCGGGCCCGTCTGCGGGGAGCTGGCTCCGGCGAGGGTGTCCCGAATGTCATAAACCTTCCAGCCGCCGCGGTCGACAATCAGGGTGCCGTTCTCGCCGTAGAAGGCCACGCCCGCGCTGCGGCCTTCCAGGCCGTGGTGGCTCCACTGGGCCTGCTCCCACAGGATGGTGCAATGGTCGTACTCGAAGCGGGCCTGCAGTGTGTCCGGGGTTTCCCTGGCGTCTTTCAGCACGCGGCGGCCACTGCTGGCGGAAACCCGCTGCGGCCAGCCGGCTCCCAGGCCCCAGCGGGCCAGGTCGAGCATGTGCACGCCCCACTGGCCGAGTTCGCCCGAACCGTATTCGGGGAACCACCGCCAGTGCTGGTGAAACCGGTTTCTGTTAAAGGCCCGGGCCGGGGCGGGGCCCAGCCACAGGTTGTAATCGACGCCTTCCGGAGCGGATGCGGTCTCGGTGGCGGGGGGAAGCGGTTTGCGGCGGTGCATGGCCCAGGCACGGGCGAGGCTGACCCGGCCAATGGTGCCGGAGCGGACGACATCGACCGCGGCCTGAAAGTGCGACCCGCTTCGCTGCTGCAGCCCGCAGACCACCGTTTTACCAGACTGCTCCGCCGCCTGCAGGACGTCTCTGCTCTCCGTGAGGGAGTGGCTCAGCGGGGCTTCCACATACACGTGTTTGCCGGCCTGGCAGGCCATGATTGTCATCGGGGCATGCCAGTGATCGGGAGTGGCGATGACGACGGCACCGATGGCGGGGTCATCGAGCAGCTGGCGGAAATCGTGGAACTGGCGGGGGGCCGTTCCCTGCAGATCCTGCAGTTCGCGGGCAGCGGAGGAAAGAACCGACTGGTCGACATCGCACAGAGCGCGAACGCGGGCCTGCGGCATGGCGGCCAGCTCGCTGGCCAGTTCCCGGCCCCGGGAGCGGACACCCACCACACCGACGGACACGGGATCTCCCGCGGCGGCTGCGGCATCGACGGCCGACAGGCCGACCATACCGGCTGCCATACCGGCCGCATTGCGGGCACTGGAACCGAGAAACTGGCGTCGGTTCAGTTCCTGTTTCAGGAACTCTTCCGTGTTCATCGCGACCTGCTGCTTTCCCATGCTGCGTGTAAAACCACTGCTGCCCCCGGTGGAGTTCGTGCTCCCCGCGGGGTCTGTCGAATTGCTCGCGTCCGCCAGTTCCGCACCTGTCCGGCCCGGCACCCGTTCAGGCCGGCGCCGTTCAGGCTGGCTCGATCAGCCGGACAGCCTGAAAAATCCCGGTGCTTCGGTGCGATTCTTCACAGACAGCCACCGGCTGATACTGGAATACTGTCTTCCGGATGACAGCCGATGCGGCCGGCTGCCGCTGGCGGGTGTGGAGAAATCACCCTTTCAGTATACCGGAGGCGAAGCCGCGAATGGAACGGTTTCCGCGGGTGTTTTCCGCTCCGCTGCGGAGAGAGAGGGCGGTTCCGGTCCTGCCGAAACAGCAGGGATCAGGGCGATACCTGACAGCCGGTGCGCTGTTTCGCAACAGAAATGGCAGGGGTGCGGCAATTTGATCTGTCGTCTCAGCGAGCGGATTGACGGTTGACCAGACAGCGGAAGCCAGATCAGCTTGGGATGGAAACTTCTTAAATCCCCCGAATTTCCGAGATTTGAGTTTAAGTGCAGCGATCTGCTGCAATATAATAATCCGTTGCTGATTGGCGCGATGTTTGCTACTTGCTGGAGCAGTGGTCAGGCATCTGCCAGTCATGCAGGAGTCGACTGGAGGAGCCAGCGGTTCCACCAACCCGAAGAGCAGCCAGGCCAGCGGGGCGGGCTGCAGACTGTGCTTCGGGGCACTGCCCGCTAGCGGGCAGAGAACTGTCGGGGACGGAACCGGCAGTGTGAATCAGCACTTCTGTGATCCACGCGGAAGTGCTTCGGCCACTTGAGTACACAACCCGCAAAGGAGTTCCGGGATTATGCTCGTTCTTTCACGCCGGACTGATGAAGAAATCGTGCTGCCCTCGATCGGTGTTCGCATTCGCGTGCTGGGAGTGAAGGGCGGTCGCGTTTCGATCGGGATCGACGCTCCCCGCGAGATTGCCATTCGCCGCGTCGATTCGGAACCCGAGGCAGATACTGCGACAGTCGCCGCAGACTCCGGGATTCTACGGAAGACCGATTCCGCCGCTGCCAGCCGCCGTCAGCCTGCTGTCTGAGAGACTGTTCGAAAACCTTGTGTCACCCCAACCCCCTGTGTGCGGTCTGAAACAAGGACCCGGTCAGCGGTATGGGGACAAGGATTTCCGGACAGGCACTGAATCGGATTCCAGAGAAATCTGATTCGTCCTTCGGTCTCGAACTGCAGGCAGGGTTCGTTCTGCACGATGGCTGCGTTCGTTTCTGCTGGCTCGGGCAGGCCGGCGGAACAGCGGAAGCCCCGCGGCAATCATGAATTGCGTCCGCCGACCTTCGGCGGAGGCGATCGGATTTTGTTTTCAGCTGACAGGCTGAAGACCGGTACCCCGGGATTGCTCGTCGCAGGGGCACTGCATGACCGAAGTGCGTCGAGGCAACAGCGCTGCTTTCAGCCGCTGACGT
>JAGQPV010000380.1 GCA_020426545.1 Planctomycetaceae bacterium | reverse complement strand
CGGGTCTTCCGGCACGGGGGCATGCACGGGAGCATCCGCTGGTGCGGGATCCGTCTGTTCCGGTGGGGCCGGTGCGGGAGGAATCATGCCCTCGGACGAATCTTCCTCAATGCGGGCCGGCGGCGGAGCTGGCGCAGGTTCGTCGGCCGGGCCGGAGCAGCCGGCGAGCGACAGCACGGAGGCGAACAGCAGCAGCTGGACAGAGTACATTTGGGAGCGAAGCATATTGGCAGACCCGGGTGCGGGAACCTGGCAGAGACAGACAGCGAACACCCGGAGCCAACAGTCACATTCTGGTGGCTGCCGTCGGTCGGGCATTCAGCCGGCGAGCGGTTTCATATTACGCGGCACCGGCCGATGATTCCATGCGGAGCCAGCCTCGGCCTGCAGAGCTTCTTCTTTCAGGCGACCTCATGCGGGCGGACCTGCAGCTCGATGAGGCAGGATGTCCGCTGTGGGGATAGCAGCCGTGGTTCAGCTGTCGTCGGGCCGGGGCTGCGGGCGGTGTTCGGCTCCATGTTCGAGCTGGCTGCCCCGCCGGAGGGCCGATGTCCCAAAACGGTTGCGGATTTCATCGGACGTGCTGTCGAGGTTGTGCTGCTTCCGACGGTCTGGTTCGTCGAACAGCGACAGTTGAACCTGCCCCTCCTGCTCCAGGCCGCTGGTGCCCATTCCCAGCAGCCGCACGGGATGGAGCTTCGCTTCCAGCTGAGAGAACATGCCGGAAGCCGCTTCCCACAGCGTGCCGGTGCTGCTGGTGGCTGCGGGCAGCGTGTGGGACCGGGTGATGGTGCGAAAATCCCAGTAGCGAACTTTGAGCATGACGGTCCGCGCCCGCAGTCCGTGCCGGCGAAGCCGACGGGCGACCTGTTCGGTCAGTTCCAGCAGCCAGGCCCGCAGCAGGGCGGGGTCGTCGATATCCACAGAAAAAGTCGTCTCGTGCGAGATCGACTTCGCCTCGCGGTCGGGAATGACGGGCCGCCCGTCGATGCCGTTTGCCAGCTGCAGCAGATGCTCGCCGTGACGACCGAAGCGGTCCTGCAGCAGTTCCACGGGCAGCTGGCGCAGCTGGGCAATCGTTTCGACACCCAGCTGCTGCAGCAGGCGGCAGGCGACCTTGCCCACACCCCACAGGCGGGAAACGGGCAGAGGATCGAGAAACTGCTGGATGCCCTCGGGATCGACGATCGTCAGGCCGTCAGGTTTGTCGAAGTCGCTGGCGATTTTGGCGAGGAACTTGTTCGGTGCCACGCCGACGGAGGCTGTCAGCCGGGTTTCCCGTAGGATATCGGCCCGGATCTGGTGCGCGATCTCGACCGCGGTACCGAACAGCTGCCGGCTGCCGGTGACATCGAGGAAAGCTTCATCGAGCGACAGCGGTTCCACCAGGCTGGTGTACCGTTCGAAGACGTCACGAATCTGCCGTGAAACGGCCGCGTAGTGCTCCATGCGGGGACGGAGCACGATGGCCTCGGGACACAGCCGAAGTGCTTTGCCGGTGGGCATGGCACTGTGAACGCCGAACTTCCGCACGACGTAATTGGCCGCCGCCACCACTCCCCGGCCCTCGGGGGTCCCGCCGACGATCACCGGCCGGCCGACGAGTTCGGGGCGATCCCGCTCCTCGACCGACGCATAGAACGCGTCCATGTCCACATGCAGGATCATGGCGGACCTTTTGAGGCTGTCCGGAAACCTCGTGTCACCCCAACCGCATGTGGCCGTGCTGAAATAAAGTCACAAGCCGTGTTCTGGAGACAAGGATTTCCGGACAGGGACTTACTGCGCCGGGTGCCATGCCCATAGCCGCGAAGCGGGATGGGCATGTCGACGAATCGGGATCCGGTCGACGCTGGCAGAAAGACATGCCCACACAGGCGTGGGCATGGCACACCAACGGATGACTTACTGAAGTTGTTTTCCCGTCAATCCTTACTCGAACGTCAGCAGCAGGTCACCGCGTTCCACCTGCACGCCGGATTTGACGGCGATCTCGGCGATTGTCCCGTCGGCATCGGCCTGCACCGTCGTCTGCATCTTCATGGCTTCCAGCGTCAGCAGCTTCTGGCCCTTCTTGACCTTCGCTCCAGCTTCCACGGCGACGGCCACCACCATACCGGGCATCTGCGCGGCCACGTGTTTTTCGTTGGCGGGGTCGGCCTTGAGGCGGGCGGGAGTATCGGGCTCGTGCGAACGGTCGAGCACGAGCACATCCCGCGGCTGGCCGTTGAGTTCAAAGAACACCGAACGGCGACCGTCGGAATGCGGAATACCCTTGGTGAGGTACCGCACGATCAGCGTTTTGCCCGGTTCGATCTCGGCGGAAATCTCCTCGGATGGCTCCATGCCGTAGAAAAATACGGGCGTGGGCAGCGTGCTGGTGTCGGAGAATTCGAGCTGATGCTTCGCGAAATCCTCGTACACCCGCGGATACAGCAGCGACGAGAGCACTTCACGGGATTTCGGGGCGCGGCCCAGCAGGGTTTTCAGCTTTTCGGCTTCGGCCTCGAAATCGGCGGGCGGAAGCGTCTCGCCGGGACGGCCCTCAAACGAATGGCCGCCTTTGACGATCCGCTGTTTGACCTGCTCGGGGAAGCCGCCGGGTGGCTGGCCCATGGCACCGCTGATGAGGTCGGTGACGGATTCCGGCCAGGAGTATTCCTTCTCGCTGTTGAGGACATCGTCGGGCGTGATGTCGTTGGCCACCATGAACAGGGCCATATCGCCCACGGCTTTGGAAGTCGGCGTGACCTTCACAATATCGCCGAACATCCTGTTCACATCGGCGTAGACGCGGCACACATCCCGCCAGCGGTCGGCCATGCCCAGGGCAGCGGCCTGCATATACAGGTTGGTGTACTGTCCGCCCGGCATCTCGTGGTTGTACAGATCGGCCGTGCCCGGCAAGGCCAGGCTTTCAAAGGGCGTGTAAAACTCCCGCACGGCCATCCAGTAATCGGCAATGGCGTCGAGATGGTCCGACTCGAGGCCGGTGGGCCGGTCGGTGAAACGCACGGCTTCGCTGAGCGTATTCAGGTTGACCTGGGCTGTTCCGCCGGAGAGCGGAGCCATGGCGGCGTCGGCAATGTCGAGGCCGACATCGGCCCCGGCCAGGATGGAAGCCGTCTGCATGCCGGCCGTATCGTGCGTGTGGAAGTGAATCGGAATGCCGATTTCACCCCGCAGAGCCTGTACCAGCTGACGGGCCGCGGCGGGCTTGCACAGCCCGGCCATATCCTTGATGGCCAGGATATGGGCGCCCATCTTCTCCAGCTCTTTGGCCAGTTCGACGTAATACTTGAGGCTGTACTTCGTGCGGCCCGGGTTGGTGATATCGCCCGAGTAGCAGATGGAGGCCTCGCAGAGGGCATCCGTCTCACGGACGGCATCCATCGCCACCTTCATGTTGGGCAGCCAGTTCAGCGCGTCGAACACGCGGAACACATCCATACCGGCCTGGGCCGATTCATGCACGAAGGCCCGCACCACGTTATCGGGATAGTTCGTGTAGCCCACCGCGTTCGAGGCCCGCAGCAGCATCTGCAGCAGGATATTCGGCACCTTTTCCCGCATGCGGGCCAGCCGGTCCCACGGGTCTTCCTTGAGGAACCGCATGGAGACATCGAACGTGGCACCGCCCCACATCTCCAGGGAGAACAGCTGCGGAGCCAGCCGGGCGTAGGCTTCGGCCACGTTGAGCAGGTCGTGCGTCCGCATCCGCGTGGCCAGCAGCGACTGGTGTGCATCGCGGAAGGTGGTGTCGGTAATCAGCAGCCGGTCCTGGTCGCGAATCCAGCCGGAGAATTTCTCGGCTCCCATTTCCTTGAGCAGGTCGCGGGTGCCTTTCGGCAGTGGAGCGGTTGCGTCGTACTGCGGCACCGGTGCGGGCAGCCGCCGGGTGGCTTTGGGGCGGTCGGTGACGGTGGCGTTGCCGTTGACGATGGCATCGCCGATGTAGGTCAGCAGCTTCTGGGCGCGATTCTTCCGCACCGGAATATCGAACAGCTCGGGGTGCTCGTCGATGAAGCGGGTGGTGCATTCCCCGGCGAGGAAGGATTCGTGCCGCAGCAGTTTGTGCAGGAAGGGAATGTTGGTCTTCACGCCGCGAATCCGGAACTCGGCCAGCACCCGGTCCATCCGCTTGACGGCATGCTCGAAGGTGCGGGCGCGGGCACTCACCTTGACCAGCAGCGAGTCGTAGAACGGATAGACCGCAGCACCCGAGAAGGCCGAACCGGCATCAAGCCGCACTCCCAGACCGGCACCGGAGCGGTAATGCGTAATGCGGCCGTAGTCGGGAGTGAAGTTGTTCGCCGGGTCTTCGGTTGTCACCCGGCACTGCAGGGCGAAACCGTGCGTCTGGATGGATTCCTGGGACGGCAGATCGATATCGGGATCGCTCAGCGGGCGGCCCTGGGCGATGAGCAGCTGGGCTTTGACGATATCGATTCCGGTGACTTCCTCCGTCACCGTATGTTCCACCTGAATTCGCGGGTTCACTTCGATGAAGTAGAACTCGTTCGTGTCGGCATCGACCAGGAATTCCACGGTGCCCGCGTTCTGGTAGCCAACGGAAGAGCCGATCTTGATGGCGGCGTCGCACAGCGCCTGCCGCACGCCGGGGTCGATCGTGGGGGCGGGGGCAATCTCGACGACCTTCTGATGCCGCCGCTGCACGGAGCAGTCCCGCTCGAACAGATGTACCAGGTTCCCGTGCTGATCGCCCAGCAGCTGGACTTCAATGTGCCGGGCCCGGGAGATGAACTTCTCGACGAAGATATCCGGGCTGCCGAAGGCCGTAATGGATTCGCGACGGGCCTGATCAAAGTTCCCCGCGAATTCTTCCGCCGTGTGGACCACCCGCATTCCGCGGCCACCACCACCGTGCGCAGCCTTGAGGATGACCGGGAAGCCGAGTTCCTCGGCTTTGGCCAGGCCTTCGGCTGCATCCGCCACCGCTCCCGCGCTGCCGCCCAGCACGGGCACATTCGCCTGCTGTGCAATGGTACGGGCCGTGGTCTTATCGCCGAGGCGACGCAGGACGTCGACTGGCGGGCCGACGAAGGTGATTCCGTGGGCTTCGCAGGCTTCGGCGAACTCGGGATTTTCCGACAGGAAGCCATAGCCGGGGTAGATGGCGTCCACGCCGATCCGCTGTGCCAGAGCAACGATCGCCTCAATATCGAGATACGACTTGATCGGTTCGCCGGGCCGGCCCGTCTCCCAGGCTTCGTCGGCCTTGAAGCGGTGCAGCGCGAAGCGGTCTTCGTGCGCATAGATGGCCACCGTGCGAATTCCCAGCTCGTAAGCCGAGCGGAAGGCGCGGATGGCGATTTCAGAGCGGTTGGCAACCAGCAGTTTCCGAATGGTCATCGGGCGTTGACTTCAGCAGGAACAGACTCATGGGGCGCAGAACGACAGCGGGTGCTGCTGCAGTCAGACGGACCAGCCAGCGATCCCTGGAGGGGGCTCACCGCCTGGCCGCTTTCGCGACAACACAGGCAGAGTTTATTGCATCGCCGGGGGGATGTCATCTGACCGCATCCGCGCAGCGGCCGGAATCTGCCTGAGGCACGGAACCGGACGGGTGCTGACAGTCAGAGCAACTGGAGCGGCTTGGAGCAGGGGGACCGCCCGGCAGCCCTTCGGTGTGATCATCTGCTCGGGGAAACTGAGGGAGCAGCTACCGGCGGATGGAGACCTGCCGGCCCCGGCGCACCGCTGGCGAGCCAGCTTCCTCTCACTTCATTCCTGCCCGAAAAACAGGTCGGTTTCGCCCCTGTTGCCGGCCCGCCACATGCTGCCGAAAGGCAACATGCAGCGCAGGTGTCTGGCACAGAGCGGTTTACGTCGTTTCCTGTGGGTGGTGCCCGCTGCGATGTTTCGTTCCTGAAACACCGGCTCCGACAGCTGTTTCAGTGGCTGAACATTTCCCGGCCGGTTTTCGAATCCCGCAAACCACTGGCATGGTGCAGGTTACGGGATGCGGCCCGTCTGAAGTGTCAAGGAAAATGAACGCGGCACGCGGTCTGGCATTCAGCTTGCTT
>JAGQPV010000379.1 GCA_020426545.1 Planctomycetaceae bacterium | reverse complement strand
GATGCCGGTGTGCGTCGATGATCTTCCGTTCGCACAGGTGGCACATCCAGCCGAAGGGATCCCGTTCGGACAGGTCCATTTCCTCCAGACTGCTCACCGCGCTGAAGCTGGCCTCCTGCAGAATGTCTTCCGCCTCGATCCGACTGGCCAGCACATCGCTGATGCTGCGACGAATAAAAGCCAGCAGCTGCGGTTTGCGCAGTTCGATGAACCGCACCAGGGCGTCCGCATCGTGCTGGCGGATTCGCTCCACCAGCAGGTCGAGGGTCGATTCTTCAGATTCGGACATGTGCGGCCCGCCTTCAGCAGCCCGTTGTGGGCTGTTCGTATTCGGGAAGATCTCGGTTCGATAACCCTGATTGCGGCCCGGAGAAACGTGGCTGGAGTGTCTGGCCGGCAATCCCGCCCGCGCAGCTGCGAGCATATCGCACCCGCCGGTTGAGGTCGAGCAGCCGAAAACAGAGGGACAGATTGCGGGCCGCAGGGGGGCAGCGCAAGTCCTCCGGGATCCCGAAACCGGCCACTTCTGCCGGAAATTCGCAAAACAGTCCCTGCCTGTTTTACGTGGTCTCCCTGTCCTTCCGAAAGCGGCATTGCTGGTGTCACCGATCCCGCCGTATACTCCCCGCCCCCTCCTGAAATGTCGATGTTCTCCATCGATTGTGACGATAAGGGAGATTGAGACGGTCCGGATTATTCCGGTTCCGGATGTTCGTGGACGGTGTCTTTCGATTCCGCCTGCAGCATCGGCAGTGTATCTCCCTTCCTGTCCGTGTGTCTGTCAAACGGTCGCCGTCATGCGTATCCGCGATCTCACGATATCTCTGGCTGTTGCTCTGGCTCTGGCCGGGTGCGATAAGCTCAATCGCGTGAAATCCGAAAACCCGGTGATGGGTCCGCCTCCGCCCCGAATGTCGCTGCAGAACACGGATGATCCGCATACAAAATATGTGGACAGTTCCTCGGTTGATTCCAATGCGCTGGGCGAAGATTCTCCCGAAGTTGTGCCGGTGGCCATGGAGCCTTCGGTTCCGGTTCCGGGCGGCGATCTGTCGGGCACCCAGGTGGTCGCCACGGTCGACGGAATGCCGATTTTTGCTTCAGAAATTGTCGAACGCTACAGCGAACAGCTGGCTAAAGCGCAGGAACAACTGCCTCCGGAACATTTCCGGCAGGCCCGGCTGCAGCTGATCCGCCGCGATCTGGAAAGCCATATCGACCGCAAAGTGCTGGTGATGGCGCTGGAACGCAGTGTTCCGCCAGAGCAGATGAAGCAGCTGCAGACGCACCTGGAAGGTGCGTTCCAGGAAGATATCGCCCGCCTGCGGGAGCAGTTCAATGTGACGTCCACAGTGGAGCTGGATATGCAGCTTCGCCAGAAGAAGACCTCATTGAGCGAACTGCGGCATGCTTTCATCAACCAGCAGATGGCGATGCAGTTCCTGGGAGCGAAATCTCAGAAGAAGGAAAAAATCGGCCGGGAAGACCTGCTGGAGTGGTACCACGAGCACGAGGAAGATTACAGAATTACCGGCAAGGTGAAGTGGCAGCAGCTGCTCATCAGCTGGGCGGCACACGGTGGCCGGACTAATGCGCTGCGGAAACTGGAAGAGGCAATCGAGGAACTGCGACAGGGTGCTGATTTCGCCGATGTGGCCCGGAAGCATTCGGACGGACCGACCGCGACCGATGGTGGAAACTGGGACTGGACTCCCGAGGGCAGCCTGAGCGACGAACGCGTGGAACGGACTCTGTTCCAGCTGGATGTCGGCAAGATCAGTCAGGTGCTGGTGGGCGAGGATTCTTTCCAGCTGGTGAAAGTGATCGAACGGCAGGATGGCGGGATGAAGGAGTTCGCCACGCTGCAGGACGAAATCCGCAACCGCATCCGGCAGGAGCACCGCCGCGAGGCCGCGAAAGAAATCCTCAACGACCTGCGTGAACGGGCTCTGATCGAAACGATCTTCGATGCGGAGGAAGCCGCGCAGCCGCAGCAGGCCGTCAGTGAAGATATTTCGCTGCCGTTCAACTGAGGCGGGGGACTTCCGGTATCACCACGGCGCTCCGGGGAGCCGGGACCGGGATTTCCGGCTGCACCTGGCGTTCCTGCTGCTGCTCCAGCCGTTCGATATCGATCGGCATGGGAGTAAAGCCAATCAGCACGAACGCTAACGTCAGCCAGCCCAGGGCAATCCGCACGGGTCCCAGCGGGACACGGTCATCGGCCGTGGGTGGGTGGACCGGCCCCATCAGCAGCAGCAGAAATACGATCATCGCATACACGGGATAGCCGATGTGGACCATGAAGCCCACTGCGGCCAGCAGCAGCCCGATCCCGATGAAGGCCGACTTTCTGCCGATCAGGGTGTAAAGAATGTGACCGCCGTCCAGGTGCCCGTAGGGCATCAGGTTCAGCGCGGTCACAAAGACCCCGACCCAGCCCGCAAACAGCAGCGGGCTGCGGCTGATGCTCATGCCGGCCGGCACGGGGCCATGCACGGCTGCAATCATCCACTGCAGCAGGGGCGGGTCGCCATACAGGGCCGGCGTATCCACCACGTTCGCTTCCTGCACGCCCAGCCACAGAATCGGCAGAGCGAAGACCAGCCCGGCCAGCGGACCGCTGATGGCAATGTCAAACAGTTTCTTCCGGTTGGCATCGCGGGCATTCATCATGATGCCCGCCCCCATGGTGCCGAAGGGAATGATGGGCATGGGGATGAAGTACGGCAACGTCGCCTTCACCCGGTAGCGGCGGCACTGCAGCCAGTGTCCCAGCTCGTGCGACAGCAGAATCAGCATCAGCGCGCCGGAATAGCGAATGCCATTGCGTACCGCGGTGGCGTCTGAAAACAGATCCCGCCAGATTTCCCGCGGTGTCATCTCGGCCCAGTCAGGAGGCAGCGGCATGCCCCAGCCGGGCTGCAGCCCCGCCAGAAAAGTACTCAGGCAGGTCGCCACGAACAGTACCAGCGGGATCAGCCGCCCGGCCAGCCGGGGTTTCTGCCGGGGTGGCTCAAGTGCATCCGCCTCGCCCCGTGTGTCAGCCGGCCCGGCCGGAGCAGTGGTACGGGCCACATCTGATGCACCTGTGGAAGCAGAGGCACCCGGCGAAGCAGGCGCACCAGAGGACCAGGATGTATTCCGGGTTAATACGGGCAGTGGTTGCGGGCTGCTGTCGATGTCCTCACCAGGAAGGTCTGGCCTGGGGGGAACCGGAAGAGAAAAAGTACCGGAGGAATCGCCCGGTGGCTGCCGTGCTTCACCGTCTGCTTCCGGAAGGGAGTCGCCGGCTGAAGGACCCGAGTCGAGAGGAGTGCCGTCAGGATGACTGCCGCCAGAGTGACTGCGCGAGGATTCTCCGGCTGGATGATTCAGCGGGTCATCGTGCGGCATCAGGTGTTCCATAACGGAGTGCATCGATGCGGACAGAACACCGTATTCACAGGTTCCAGAGCGGTTTCGGTCTGCACATGTTCCAGACGTCAGATTCCGGCAGGGCCACAGGCACTGGTATGGCACCTCCGTCCCGAATCCGCAACCGAAGCTGGCCAGGAAAACTCCTCCCGCCAGCGGTTGCCCGCTGCTTCGCCCGGGGCGGAACGGAGTCGCTGGTTTCACCTTCGGGCGGGGCATCCTTGCGAATCGCCCTCCGGGCTGGTCATATTCCCTGTTCAAACCCGGAATTCACAAAGTCCCGGCGAGAAGCGGGACCGGTCGAGATTCCGGCCCGGCCATGCCCCATGTCGTTCCCCGTCTGAGATGAATCGGAAACCCGCTGTGACGCACGAGCCCACCCGTTCCCCGACTGATGCCCGGCCACAGGTTTCGCTTCGCAGCAGCGAGTGGTTTGCCGGCCGCCAGGAACTGGCTTTTCAGCATCGCTCGGCGTTGCGGTCGATGGGAATTGATCCGGAAAATTTCCGCAACCGTCCGGTCATCGGCATCGCCAACAGCTGGAGCGAGCTGAACAACTGCAATATGAATCTTCGCGAGCTGGCCGAAGCCGTCAAGCGGGGTGTGCTGGCCGCGGGCGGATTGCCGCTGGAATTTCCCACGATTTCGCTGGGCGAGGAGTTCATGAAACCCTCGGCCATGCTGTACCGCAACCTGATGGCGATGGACGTCGAAGAGACGCTGCGGTCCAACCCGATTGACGGGGTGGTGCTGCTGTGCAACTGCGACAAGACCACGCCCGCGCAGCTGATGGCGGCCGCCAGTGCCAATCTGCCGGCCATTCAGCTCAATGGCGGCCCGCGAACGACCGGCGTGTGGCGGGGTAAGGAACTGGGTTCCGGGACGGACATCTGGCGGTACTGGGATCAGGTGCGTTCCGGCGAAATTTCGATGGACGACTGGCACGAGCTGGAATCGTGCATTTCCTGCAGCCCCGGTGCGTGCAATACCATGGGCACCGCCTCCACCATGACGGCCCTCTCGGAGGCTCTGGGGATGATGCTGCCGGGCACTTCCGCTCTGCCGGCCGTGGATTCCCGCCGCGTGGTGGCTGCCGAAGCCACCGGCCGCCGCATCGTGCAGATGGTCGAAGAGGATCTGCGGCCTTCCGCCATCCTGACTGCCGAGGCGTTTGATAACGCGATTCGCACATTGCTGGCGCTGGGCGGTTCAACCAATGCGGTGATTCATCTGGTGGCCATCGCCGGGCGGAGGAACATCAGCCTGCCGCTGGAGCGGTTTGACGAACTGTCCCGCAGCACGCCCTTTCTCGTGAATCTCAGTCCTTCCGGGCAGTTTCTGATGGACCGGTTCTGTGCGGCCGGCGGAGTGCCGGCGGTGATGGCGGAAATTCGTGACCTGCTGCACACGGACTGCCCCACTGTCACGGGGCGGACAATGGGTGAAGTGCTGCAGGCGGCCCGCTGCCATGATCGGGAAGTCATCCGGATGCGGAGTGAGCCAATTTCCGCGGAAGGTTCGCTCGCTGTGGTGCGGGGAAATCTGGCTCCCCGGGGGGCGGTCATCAAGACGGCGGCGGCTACGGAATCTCTGCAGCAGCACCGGGGTCAGGCGGTGGTGTTTGAAGACTATACCGACATGCTCAACCGGGTGAACGATCCCGAGCTGCCGGTGGATGCGAACAGCGTGCTGGTGCTGAAACATGCCGGCCCCCAAGGCGTGCCCGGCCTGCCCGAGTGGGGCATGATCCCCGTCCCCACGAAACTGCTGGAACAGGGAATTACCGATGTCGTGCGGTTGAGCGACTCCCGCATGAGCGGGACCAGTTTCGGCACGGTGGTGCTGCACATTTCACCGGAAGCCGCCGCGGGCGGACCACTGGCCGCAGTGCGGAATGGCGACTCGATCGAGCTGGATGTCCCGAACCGCAGTCTGAAGCTCGATATTGCCGACGAGGAACTCGCCCGACGGCTGGCCGAATGGCAGCCCCGGCCCTCTCCCCATCGCCGTGGCTACCCGAAACTGTATATTGAACATGTCCTGCAGGCCGACGAAGGGGCCGATTTCGATTTTCTCCGTCCCCGTTCCGACGAAGACCTCGACTTCGTGCCGCCGCTGGTCGGTCGTTCGTAAAGATGTTACTCCCAGCTCGCGGGAACTGTGCCGGATCGTGCTGCGCCCATCGATCTCCAGCAGTTATTCTGCAGCAGAAATGGCTGCCGCGCATCTTCCTGCTGTGTGTTTCTGTCTGACCTGAAGTGCCGCCCTTGTGACTGAACCGTTTCCGTTTACCGTCCGGCCAGCTCTGAAAAATCGCCGAGTCACCGTCATGGGGCTGGGCCGGTTCGGCGGAGGTGTGGGCGCGGTGCGGTACCTGTGCCGGCACGGGGCCCGGGTGACCGTCACGGACCTGCGAACGGCCGACGATCTGGCGGAATCTCTGCAGCAGATCGACGAATGCCGGCTGGAAGCGCTGCAACTGGGCGGTCACTGCGAGGACGATTTTCGCGAGGCCGATCTGATCGTGGTCAACCCGGCGGTCCGGCGGAGCAGTCCGTGGCTGCTGATGGCCAGTGAAGCGGGTGTTCCCACCACCAGCGAGCTCAACCTGTTCTGGCAGGAGCAGCGGGGAAAGCTGATCG
>JAGQPV010000037.1 GCA_020426545.1 Planctomycetaceae bacterium | reverse complement strand
TCAGCGGCCGGGCGGTGATTTCGGGCGGTTGCTGGATCTGCTGACAACCGAGCTGGGGGCCGGCCAGCGGGTGCAGATTCGCCGGGCGAACCTCGTTGACCTGATGCACGCTGTGCTCCGCCGGTGCCGCACACAGCTGTCGGCCGACTGGTCACGCATCGAACAGCTGGAAGCAGCCCTCGAAGAACAGAAACAGTCGCTGACCGAGCTGATGACGGGACGGCTGCGGGAGGAACTGCTGGTCAGCCGGAATCTGTGGGAGCGGCGTCTGCTGTCTTCCGTCACCAGTCTGTGGGGGTTCAGTCCCTTCTCTTCGATGCTGCGGGTTTACAGCGGCCTGGGCAGCCTGCTGGCTTCGATGACATTATTCCGGGCCCGCAGTTCGGCTCAGGTGGCGATTGTGGGGCTGATGCAGGGAGCCCGCTGGTGGCAGGGACGGCAGGAGGAACGGTCTGCCGATGACCGGCTGGGGCGGGTTTCCGGCTTCGGGCTCGATGACGGGCTGCTGGAGAAATCCCGGTTCGTGATTGAGGGCTTCAACCGCGACGCGAAGCTGGATCCCGGCCTGGTCGATCGCAGTTCGCTGGATGTGCTGCGGGAACGGGCCGCCGATGTGGAAGACCGGTTCCTGGGCGATGCGGGCCGGCGGATTGACGGCATCATCGAGAAGCTGGCCCGCCGGAATTCCCGACTGCATGTGCGGCTGTGGTACGAACTGTTGTTCGGCAGTTACCTCGCATTCGTACTGTACCGGGTGGGCCGGAACTTTTTTTATGACACGTTCCTGGCCGAGTTTCTGCACCCGGAAACGGCTGTTTCGGTCAAGCTGCTGCCGGCGGATTTTTACATTTCGGCCGCGGTGTTTTTCATTCTGTGGTCGGGGCTGCTGGTGATCGCCTTCACCCGCCGGCTGCGGCGGGGGCTGAAAAAGCAGATCGACGAGCTGGCCCGCGAACTGGTGGGCAGCCGGATGGCGGGCGGGCTGTTCCCCGAACTGGAACGGGCCTGCCGCGAGGTGGAGTCTGCCCGGAACCAGCTGGACGCGCTGGCCGAGAGCACGGCGGAACTTCGCCGGCAGATCGCCGGAGAAGGCACCCTGGGCCGGGCGACGGAACCGGAGGCGCCAACCGCTGCTACCGTGCGGAACTGAATTTCTGCTGCAGTGCCTGCCCGACAGCCATAGCTTCCGACCAGCTCAGTTCTGTTCCACCGGGAGGAACTTCTGTCGGCGGAGGAACTGTTCGGCTTCGGCGGTGCTGGGTTCCTGGAATGGTGGCCCCATCATGAAGCTGTGCCCGGCCCCTGCCAAGATTTTCAGGTCGAACTTCTTGCCCCGTTTTCTGGCCGCGGCCACGAAGGCCTGCTGGTGCTGATACAGGTGATCGCGGTCACCATACATGATCAGCGTGGGCGGGAATGGCTCGTCATCCAGAATGCGGGTCGCGGCCATTTTCAATTCATCTTCCACGGGGTTCAGCAGCTGCCAGTCGGATTTGTTGAACAGCCGCAGCACATTCTGGAAATTGCTGATTTCGCCTTCATCGATGTTCTGCTCTTTTCCCAGGTCGGCCGCCAGCTGAATCAGGTCTGCCCGGTGATTCACGGGCGTGGCGTATTCGTCGGTTGTGTTCTCGATGAACCTGGGCAGCAGCGGCAGGAAGGACGGAGCGCCCTTTCTGGTTCTGTCCAGCACAACTTTCGTGGTGACATACCAGATATCGATGCCGTCGAAGGCGGGGCAGTACAGAATGAGTGCATCGGGCCGGGGAGAGACGGTTCTGTCGTCTCGGGGATTCTCGAAGGCCCGGTTGATGCTGGCCTGCAGCGACAGATCGCCTCCGCCCGAGGTGCCCGTGGCGACGATTTTTTCCGGGTCGATGCCCAGCCTGCCCGCGTTCTGCCGAATGAAACGGATGGCGGTTTTCGTGTCTTCCACCTGATGACGTGGTTTCGGCAGCTGGCGGATCTCCTCCAGAGTCGAACCCGGCAGACGTCCGTGGTTCACATTGGCCAGCACGGGCTTGATGATCACCATGCCCAGCTTCCGGAAATGCTCCCGCTGCTCCGGGATATTGCAGCGGAAGATGACCAGCGCGGGGCGGCGGTCGGTGGGCTGCCAGTCATCGGGACAGTAAACCGTCAGCCCACGGTCGGGCTCCGTGCGGTAGACCAGACTGAACTTTCTGACCGGCTGAGCTGCCGGCTGCTTGCTCTGTGCTGTCTGTCCGCTCGCGGCTGATGGGCCGGCGACCGTCAGCAGCAGTCCGCAGAAGCACATCAGCAGCTGTCGTAATCTGGTCATTCCTGCGCACCCGGTTTGCATGAGTCCTGCGGGAGCCGGAATGTCTCCCTGAGAAGGCGGATTCCGGCCATCAATGCTTTCTGCCAGAGCCGATTGTAAATCGCCAGGCAGCCAATAGCGATGGCCGGGTGCCGAGCCGGCAGGATGTCGCCGGGAGTGGAACATGTGCTGCGGCGGGTCAGCGGCCCCCGTTCTGGTTCCCGCGTCCGTTTCGGCCACCGCCGGGATTCCCTCGGCCGCTGCGGCCTGCATTGCGCCCCCTGTTGCCGTTTCGTCCATTGCGGCCGGAGCCGGCCTGCCGGCCCCGCTGGCGGTCCCGTCGCTCGGTGCTGAAGACTTCCAGCGGGACATTTTCCAGATCGGTGTTGTCTTCGATGACTTCGGCCAGTCGCCGGGTATAGAGGTTGATCACACCGCGGATATCGGGATCCCGCAGGCCGGGATCCCGAATCCAGTAGAACCGGTCGCCATCCCGCAGCCGCTCGAACTGGTCGCGAATGATGGCGGCCATCAGCCGGCCCACGCTCATTCCGCGGTGGGCGTGGTCTTCGGCGAGGCCACCCACCCAGGGGTCGATGCTGTCGACGCTGTCATACAGTTCGGCCAGGTGCGTCTGAATTTCCTCGTCCGTGCTGATTTCCGCGAATGACGTGACCCGCTGCAGGCCCCAGGCTTCCCGCAGCGAATTGTAATCCGGCAGTCCATGGTCGCGGCCCCGCTGGATATTGAGCGACGCCAGGTCGAGGCCACCGGCTCCGGGAGCGCCGAAGAGGAAGTTCCGCACGTCATCCACAATCCGCACGTCGAGTTCCTGAGCCGGCTGAGTCGTCAGCCCCAGCAGCAGCTGGTCCACCCGTTCGGGACTGGAGCTGAGAAAGCCGGGATTGAAGAAGGCATCCCGCAGGGGGAGAGTTTCTGTTTCCCCCGAGTCTTCGTCGACCAGCACCAGCTCCGGCGAGAGCATGCTGTGACCGTACCGGTAGGCTGCGGTGGAAAATTCGGTGGTGATGGAAGGATCGACATCGGGCCGGTACCGGCGGCTGCCCCATGGACTGGGAGCAAACCAGCCCAGCAGGGCCGGCAGATATTCCCGATAGGTGATGATCTGCATTTCGGCCCCGACGATCCGCCGGGCTTTCTGATACAGCTCTTCGTCGGTAAGAGTCGGATTGCGCACGGCCAGCAGGCCGACCAGCCGATTGTGCTCCCGCATGAACAGCGTGTGCATCGTCAGCAGGGCGACCTGCTCGTTGGCCCGGATATCGCCCGCCAGGAACATGCCGTTGTCGTCGGTCGGCAGCAGCAGTCCCCCTTCACTGCTGCGGAGGCGTCCGCCTTCAAACTCCCGCAGCGAGGCCGCCGTTTCTTCATCGGAGCCATACACGTTCGAGGCATCGATGAAGGCGGTGATGCTGTTGAGCTGCTGGCGGGGGGAGTCGGCCGTGCCCGTGCCTTCCTGAAAACTGGAACGAACGAACGGAATGGACGGGGCCAGCGGGTCGTTCGGATCGTTGACGGGAATGGGAGCCAGGCCGGCATCCTGGGTGGTAAGCGTCAGGTCAATATCGTGATCGAGAAACTGGCCCCACTGCCAGAGCATGTCGGTCAGCTGGCGACGGTTGGTGGCCGGGGTGTCCTGCGCTACCAGTAGATTGCTGATGTCCCGGGGGTTGGGGCGATCCGGTTCCTGCAGAATGGTTTCGCCTGATCCGTCGCCGGGCCAGGCCGCCGGAATTCTGCGGAGCAGTGGAATGCCGGCCGCGCCCCATTCGGGATTATCAGGATTGTTGTTCCGTCCATCGATCGTGCGGAACTCGGCCGGCTCGACGTTGCCCTCTCCGGGAGGGCGACCGAAACTGAGATCAGGATGTAGCAGCAGGAGTGCCGCTGCGCATACCGCGAGGCGAACCAGGACGGCGGGCTGTCTGGCCATAGTGCGTTCCAGGATGTCACGAAGTGGACGTTGAAGAAGTGCTGGCGAAAATCATCAGCCGGTCACGGCAGGACGACAGGTGTGGTCAGCGGCAGTGGCACGTTGGGGGCTGATTCGCTTTTCCACCGGGCAGCAGCCTGCGGCAGATTCCAGGTGCCGGCTTCCCGCGACTGACTGTGCGGGAACGGGAGGCACGTTGTGAGACACTGCAGTCTGCTGCCCTGCAGGGGCTCCGTGAAATGCCGGGGATTCTCCACATAGATTCCGGCAGAAATTCTCTGATTTTCACCAGCCCCTGCCTGCGGCGGCCCGTTGCGGGACGGAACCAGACCTGTTCTGCCTGGTGACATTCGGTGCGGTGCAGCGAGCGGGCCGTATTGCCAGGATTGATTACAACCCCGGCAGGGGGCACAAAAAAAGAGCCTTCCGCTGCACGGGCAGCAGAAGACTCTGATTGATTCGCAGGGCAGGATTCGGACCGGTTTTTCCGGTCGGTTGTCTTCCAGAGACAGCGGCGGATTACTGCTCGCCGACGAACTGCCTGTAGACCTCAGCCACGTTGCCGGCTTTGGTGTCGCCGGTATGAATATAGAGACCGTACCGCAGTGTGAAGCTTTCGCCGGGCTTCAGCGTTTTCGGTTTGGCTTCTTCCTTGCCGCCGGTGTAGGCCTTGTCCCCGAAGGGGCTGATGGTGAACAGGCCGTAGTTCCGCACGTGGTAACGCGAAGGACGGAAGTTCTTCGGGTCATCGAACAGAGCCGTGCCCACGATTTTTCCATCGACAGGCCCGTAGTAGTCAATCCAGCTGGCGGGCCGGCCCCAGGTGGCCTTAGTGCCCTGTTCGCCAGCGGAGTTCACTACGGTTCCTTCTTCCTTTTCCCGCATGCCGTTGGGCAGGCGAATGCCGAACAGGCCTTCCTTGGTATCAGCGAAGGTGACGGGATCGAGGGCGGCGAAGGTGATCTTCCATTCCATCAGCCGGTTGGCGTGAATGGTGATGATCGTCTCTTCAACCAGAATGGGTTCGCCATCTTCGCCGAGCCATTCGTTGACGACCTTCATGACGGCCGGGTTGCCTTTCGGCGTGACGGCCTTCACGGAATCGTTGCGAATGGTGCCTTTTTCAGCCCAGAATTTGATTTCGTTGACTTCATCGATGGCGACCCACACCCCCTTGTGGTGCGGGTGGTCTTCCGGGTCTTTCAGCGCGCGGGTGACGATTTCCCCGCCGGGAGCGGTGACCGGGTTGAAGAACGGTTTGGGATATTCTTTGCCGAAGTTGTAGGTGGCGAAATGTTTGCCACCGATGGTGACTTCGGCAGTCGTCTTACCGACTTCGATAGACACGGTTTCGCCGGCTGAAGCAGCGGAACCGGACAGCACAGGCACAAGAGACAATACGAAAGCGCACAGCGAAAGACGCACAGCGGTCTCCCTTATTCAGTCAGGTGGCAGGTCAACGTGGTTGGAGAAATCTCCGCAGCGTGCGGCACTGGAATGGGGTTCGCCGGCACGGGCTGCGGAAGTTCCGAACTGCTGGAAGGACAGCGGTTCCCGTTGCCCCGAAAGACTGCAGGAACCACAGAGGCCCTATTGTGACGGGGGCGTGGGTTGCAGTCGAGCATAAACAGCAGTAAAAGGCGGCGGAGCCGTGACATCCGCGGCAGCCCCTTTTTCAGACTGCTGGAGCGATTTTCGGCCGCTGTGGCTGATGGCAGCCCCTTGTGCCGGGTACTCTGGCCACTGGCTTTTCAGCGGTATTCCGTCAGCAGGCATGATCGTTATGACGCAGCAGCAGCGCCGCATTCGCCCGTATCCTTCGGTCCCCGGCGGAGTTCAGCCATCCGACATCAATGGCCCACCGGAACCGTGGGAAATGGCGGTCTTCGGCGATATCACGGACAAACAGCCCGAACTGCTGGGCCGTCTGCTGGAAGTACCGCGCCGCAGCCGGGGCACGATTTATTTCGATTCCTGCGGCGGCAGTGCGTACACCGGAGTCGCGCTGGCGACTTTGATCCGCCTGCGCGGACTGGAGGCCGATGCCGTGGTGGCGGGTGAATGCTCTTCAGCGGCGATCATGCCGTTTGCCGCCTGCCGCCGGCGGTTTGTCACCCCGCACTGCACGCTGCTGTTCCACCCCGTTCGCTGGCAGAGCGAAGAAGACATTCGGCTGGAGGAAGCTGCCGAGTGGGCCCGCCATTTCCGGGTGATGGAACAGGACATGGACCAGCTGCTGGCCCGGCTGTTCGACTGCGGAGAGGAACTGCTGCAGTCGTGGACGCGGCCTGGCAGGTTCGTCAGCGGGCAGGAACTGATTGAGGCGGGGCTGGCCCGGCCACTTGATCTGTTCTCCGGCGACATCTGGCAGCAGCTGGACCGGATCGACCACGCGGAACAGGGCAGCGGCATGTGACCGGCAGTTTCTGCCCGGTGGTGGGATTTGAGTCGGGTTGACCACCCTGATCTCGCCGGCCGTCCCCAGCAGATCCGCCGGGAGAAAACCGGTCGCTCAACAGACCGACGGCTGACAGAGCGCGATGTCTGCCAGCCGTCGTTCCCCCAATGTTCGATTCACCCGACCAGCGGTCGGGTGCTGCTGTCCCGCCGTCAGCGAAGTGCCGGGTTCCGGCGGTAGCCGGAGATCCGTCCGGTGTCGATCGCGGCGGGGGCCGGCTGAGCCTGGCCGCTGTACTGTGCCGGGTTGTACTGTGCTCCGTTGTACTGCTGGGCAGCCGGGTAGACCGGCTGCCGTGCGGGAGCGGTATAATTCCGCCGGGCCGCGGTCTGGTATACCGGTCCGGCCTGTCTGGCGGAGGCGTAGTCGGCCGGTGGGGCCTGCCGGTGCTGAGCAACATCATTCGCCATCGTGGCCCGTTCCTGGTAACGGTGCCAGAACTGATGCGAATACGGCATCTGCGGGGACATTCCCCAGCCTCCGGCAGCCTGCGACTGCGAGAGCACGTGCCGGTAGTTGTACGGCCGGAAGGCGGCCCAGCCACCATAGGCCGGGATTTCCTGGAAATAACCGTGCAGCCACGGTTCCGGCGCATCGAAGGGATACAGCTGCTCGGTGACTGATGCCGCGTACGCCCCGGCCGAGTTCACTCCGGGCGGCGTGACAATTCCGGCACCGGGAATCGGTGTGGCGTCGGGGTAGCCGCCATACATGGCTCCGTCGCCCTGGTAGCCATAGTCGGGAGCAGGCTGATACCCGCCGTACTGTGGCTGGCCGTAGGACTCTCCCCCGTACTGAGGCTGGCCGTACTGGGGCTGACCATAAGGGGCCTGGCCGTAGGGAGCCTGGGCAGACGCAGTCGACGCCAGAGCGGCGAGGATGGCCGTAAAGAGGGTGGTCCTGAGACTGAGCATGATCTGTTGGTCCTTGCCTTCCGGCGTCGAGGGCTGTCCGGTCGCAGCCCGGCGGATCCGGTTCGTGCCGGTGCGCCTGTGCGATGTGGGATCCTGCGGATGGACCGCGCATCCGTGTTTCGGTGCGGCGACTGGAACTGCAGTCAGATGTATCGGCCGGCACACTCCGTGACTTCCCTGAAATTCGGGGAATCCGCTCGATCGTCGCGATCCTCCTCCGGTCAGGCAAACCCCGCATGGAGAAGAAACGTCTGATCGGCATTCCCGCTCCGCGGCGGGACAACCGGGCTATAGTCCCACAGAGTGATTCTCTCAGAGTCCGTCCGGAAACTCCGTGTCTCCGCAACCTCATGGATGAGGTCCGAAAACCAGGGCGCACGCCGTGGCAGGGGGACAACAGGTTCCGGACAGGCACTCAGGCCTTCCGTTCTGCTTTCTCCCGGGGCAGTGTTCACTGTTCGGCGTTCACTGCCTGGTGGTGGGGAGGGATAAGACGGTGAGCTGGCACGTGGACCGCGAGGTTTCGTGCCCATGAGCGGAAATCAGCAGGAACCGGAATCGGGCCCGAACAGGGACCACCGGCAGTCGCTCCGTCGGAAGCGACCGCGGAATGATGCTGGTTCTTCTGGAGAATATCCGACGTGGCGGCAGCCCGGTTTTTTGCCCGCATGATCGGGCACCGGCCACAGTCACCGGCAAGACATCGAACTTGAGGTCATCATGAATACAACCCTTCTGCGGGCAGCCCTGCTGACAGGGATCCTGGCAACTGTTCTGGTCGATGACGGCACGGCCGGGCCGCATTACGGCGTTCCCGGTACACCTGGCTGCTGCGGCGACCAGGCAGGTGGCGAACCCGCTTACGGACCTGAGGGCGGATACGGTTCCCATGGTCCGGCCCTGCCCGATGCCGGCCATGTCTCTCATGGGGGCGGGAATGGCGGACACTGGCAGCCGGGCGGATACGAACCCCGTTCGGGCTCTCCCTATTACTACACCGCCGGTCCGCAGTACGGCTGGCACCATGCCGATCCGTACACACGCCACTTCGGCCCCGGATACTATCGCAACGGCGAGCGGATGCACTTCCGCTTCCCGTACTACACCTACCGTGCCCCGTGGTACAACCCGGGCCAGCCGGTCTACAACCGCGATACCAACATGCCCTGGTAAGGTGCCCGGCTGCGGATTGCTGAAGACGATACGCTGGACGCTGGCTGGCGGCCGACAGACGCCCGCGAAGCAGGATGCAGTCGCAGGCCAGCGGACAACACGCTGAATTCGATCTCTCTGCACAGCAGGCAGGCCTCGCACGGGGCTGGTCTGCTGTGCTGCTGCGCGCCTGGGGATTCCAGCACGGAGGGATTCCAGAACCGGGGAAATCGCGGGCCTCCGCGTCCAATGCGGGTGCCGTGCTCCAGCCTCCTGGCCCTCTGCCGGCCCGGCTGCGGTGCGCTTCGCGGGAGGACGCTTTGAGGTCATCGGGCAGATGATCCGTGTCTTCCGGCAGGCATTGCCGAAGCCTGCTCTGATGGGCGGGGACAGTCGAACGTGTGGCAGGATCTGCCACAGAAACGGCACAACTGGGTTTACAGGCGAGGCTGGCACAGTCCCTGCATGTGGATGATCGGTGAATTCCGGATGATCAGGATGAACTCAGACAACCGGATCGACCGATACTAGCCATACGCAATCATCCAGAGGCGGCTTTCTGTCCTGAACGCGCTACCGGTTTTCTTCCCGCTTGAAATTTTCGGGAAGGAAGGACGCGGATTCATCCACCGGGACGACGAAAGCCAGCTCACCTGCTGCTCAGGCAGCAGAGAGCAGAAATGATCAATTCACGGGAAACCGCGCCAGCCCTTCAAGTGGCTGGTTGCCGTCCGCTGCCGGGCGGCCGCAGCATCCGTACTGTGATATGCAACAGTGGATCCCCGGCAACTCGATCACGACGAAGGCCGAATTCATGTGGCTGAAATCTGTAATGCTCTCGCCGCTGTTGTGTCTCCTGGCATTGAGCACTGCTTTCGGGCAGAACCTCGGCTCTCCCGTCCTGCGGTTGCCCGCCACGGCCGGCAATGGAACTGTGCGGCAGGCACAGGACACCGTTGACCGGGCGGACGAGGATGACGTCCGTCCTCTTCCTCCGCAGATCGCCGAAATGCCCGGCGTGGAAGAGAAGATGGATGTGATCCATCATCGGAGCCAACTGGTGATTGCCCGCTCGAACATCGTGCGGACGGCGATTGCCGACCCTTCGGTGATCGACGTGGTGCAGTACAGCCCGAACGAGCTGTCGATCATCGGGCTGGACCTGGGTTCCACCACGTTGACGATCTGGTTCGAAGGCAATCCCGACCCGCTGATCTACCTGATCACCACGATCACCGATCCCGATCTGGAAGAGCAGAAGCGGATTGACTACGGCAAGCTGGAACGGAAGCTGACTCTGCTGTTTCCCAACAGCAAGGTGTATCTGATTCCGCTGTCCCGCAAAATCATCGTGAAAGGGCAGGCCCGCGACGCGGAAGAAGCCGCCCGCATTCTGCAGGTTGTTCGCGGTGAGGTCATCAACCAGGAAGGCAGCCTGGCTGGTCCTCAGCCCGGCGGGGTTGGAAATATCCCGACGGCTCTGCAGCCCGTGCTGGGCAATGGTGGCTTCGGAAACGGGTTTGGAGACGATAACAACGGGCTGGCTTCCTCGCTGATCGTCAACATGCTGGAAGTGCCCGGCGAATATCAGATTTCTCTGCGGGTGCGAATTGCCGAAATCAATCGTTCCCACCTGCGACGGCTGGGAGTGGACTTCAACTACCTGATCGATGGTGGCCGGCATGCTGTCTCGTGGGTGTCCGGCGGACTGCCCTCGACGCTGACCGGCATCTTTGAGAATGGTGAAGTCAATGTGCTGGTCAACTGGCTGGCTTCCAACGGCACCGCGAAGATTCTGTCTGAGCCGGTGCTGACCGTGCTGAGCGGTCACCAGGCCAGCTTCCTGGCGGGTGGCGAGTTCGCGGTTCCCACGATCGTGGGTGTGGATGGTGTCGGCGGACAGCAGACAACGTTCCGTGGCTTCGGCACCTCGCTGATTGTGACACCGATGGTGATTGACCGTGACCTGATCCGCATGCGGATCGTTCCCGAGTTCAGCGCGATCAATAACGATAACGCGGTCGGTGGTATTCCCGGTGTGGACTCCCGCCGCGTGCAGACCACCATTCAGCTGCGTGAAGGTCAGACCGTGGCGATTGCCGGTCTGCTTTCCAACCAGACGAATACCGAAGTCACGCGAATTCCGTTCCTCGGCGAGCTGCCCTACATCGGTGCCAAACTGTTCAACGCCAAGCGGGCGACACAGGATGAAACCGAACTGCTGATTCTGGTGACTCCGGAACTGGTCCGGCCGATGGACGCCGAAGAGGTGCCGCCGGTGCCCGGCTTCGAAGTCACGCATCCCAACGATTACGAGCTGTACCACCATGCGATGACGGAAGGTGCCCCGGATACCGGCGTGTACCAGCTGGCACCCTATGGACGCAACGGCGGATACGGCACCAACGTGGATTACCGCCTGCACAATCCTGCTCCGGCCTCTCCGCTGTACTCTCCGCTGCCCACTGCTCCTTATGGAGCCGGTCAGTACGATGCGAACGGTTACCGCAATGTTCCTCCGGGACAGCGTCAGCCGGGTCCGCAGCCGCTGCAGCCGGTGCCCATGCCACAGGGGCCTGCGGGTGGCTATCCGCAGCCGGCCCAGCCGGGAGCGTATCCGCAGGGTCAGCCGTATCAGCAGCAGCCGCCCCGCCGCATTCTTCCGCCGGCTCCGGCCGGATCAGCCAGCCGGCCCTACGGACCGGTGACGACAGCTCAGCCAGGAGCGGAGTCCGGCAGCCGGTTTGGCTGGCTGACGTCTCCGTTCAAGAAATCACCGGCTGAGCAGCAGGCCATTCAGCAGACACGCTACACCCGCTGACCAGTCAGCCAGCCGCCCTCCGGGTTTCTGAAACCCGGCGGGAAGCGGTCGGATTTGATGCAGCAGACGGGTAATTCGATATGGCCCGGTCATCGGGTCAGGTGGCGGGGCGTGAGTACGAATCCCTCCGGGGTTTCGTGCGGATCGGGATTCCCGGCAGACCAGCAGCAAAGCCCTGACAGGGTACCAGCAGCTTCCTCAGCACCTACCAGGCTGAAGAAGATCCAAATAGACCTCGAAACAACACGCACTGCGCGTTACTCCGGCCGCACGGCTCCCGGACGGAAGCTGCAGAGGCAGCCTGACGCTCAGTCTGAACAGATTGTGAGGACTGTCATGCCCCGCGTTCATTCCAGTCTGAAAGGACTGGCCTTCGCCCTGGCGGCCATGAGCAGCATGGCAGGCTGCTCTGGCTGGTGCGGCTGGTCACACCACAACCGCTCGCTTGCCATACCGGAACGCTATCCGATCGGCAGTGTGATGCGGGCACACTTCCACACCATGCAGGAGAACGCCGAGGCGGCGGACTTCATTCTGCACCGGGGTGATTTCGTCGTGAACACGGCCGAACTCACGCCCGCCGGCAAGGACCGCATCGCCGAGATGGCGGCCCGCATGCGGAGCGCCCCGTTCCCCGCGCTGGTGGAACGCAGCGAGCACAACAGCGACCCGGAGCTGGATGCCCACCGCCGGGAAATCGTGGCCCAGGTGCTGACCGATATGGGAGTGCCTGAAGCCAACCAGCGGACCTTTGTCTCGCCGGCCTACGGCAAAGCCCGGAATTCGACAGAAGCCGAGTTCGACTATTACCGGTTCGTCTTCTCCCGCGGAGGGAACGGATTCGGCAATGGAAACGGCAACGGTGGCGGTGGTGGATTTGGCGGAGGCGGTGGTGGCTTCGGCGGAGGTGGTGGCGGATTTGGTGGTGGTTTCTGAACCGGCAGCCGGGTGATTCCACTCCTGGCCAGTCCTGTGCGGAACACCTGCTGAACCGGTGCTGCGGGTGCTGCTGAGCAGCATCAGCCCCCCCGGATTCGAACAGCAGAGATCAACCAGAGAGCGTGCCGTGATTCTTCGGAGTCCGGCACGCTCTTCTGCGTTCAGTCACTTCTGCGTGCAGCCTCTCCCGCATTTGCAGTGGCGTTGCGGGAGGGGAACAGGCTGGTTCAGGTACGTTCCACAATCATGGCCACGGCATTCCCGCCACCGAGGCACAGCGTGGCGAGGCCGCGCTGAACGTCCCTCCGCACCATGGCTGACAGCAGGGTTACCAGCACCCGGGCGCCGCTGGCACCGATGGGGTGGCCCAGAGCGATAGCCCCGCCACAGACATTGACCCGCTCCAGATCGAGATTCAGCTCCTGAATGCAGGCCAGCATCTGCGAGGCGAATGCTTCGTTGATTTCGAACAGGTCGATGTCTTTCTGTTTCAGGCCGGCTTTTTCGAGGACGCCCCGCACAGCGAGGATGGGGGCGACAAACAGCTGGCGGGGTTCCAGCCCGCTGATGTAGCTGGCGACGATTCGGGCCTTCCAGGGAGCGGCCGAGGCGGCGGCGGTGGCATCGTCGGCCACGATGACGGTGGCTGCGCCGTCGCTCAGGGGTGAGGCATTACCTGCCGTCACCATGCCTTCAGGATCGAATACGGGCCGCAGGCGGGCCAGCCCTTCGGCAGTGGTGCCCGGCCGGGGGCCTTCATCGACACTGATGATCCGCTGCTCCTTCTTCGCTTTGACTTTGACCGGCACAATCTCGTCGGCGAATTCACCAGCAGCTGCGGCAGCCGCTGCCAGCTGCTGACTGCGGGCCGAATACCGGTCCAGGTCTTCACGGGTCAGTCCGTGCTCGCCCGCGGTCCATTCCGCATGAATGCCCATGTGGCAGTTGTCGGCCGCGCACCATAGCCCGTCATGCACCACGGCATCGTCCATGGTGACGTTGCCCAGGCGGAATCCTTCCCGCGAGTTCCGGACCAGGTGCGGCGCGAGAGACATGTTCTCCATACCGCCTGCCACCACGACGGAGTTTTCTCCCAGCCGGACCGACTGCGAGGCCAGCATGACCGCTTTCAGTCCCGAGCCGCACACCATGTTGACGGTGGTGGCGGGCACCGCCGGCGGGATGCCGGCTTTCAGCGCAGCCTGCCGGGCGGGGGCCTGGCCCACTCCGGCCCACACCACATTTCCCAGGAACACTTCCTGCACGGCACCTGGTTCCAGACCGGCCCGTTCCAGGCTGGCCCGGATCGTGGTCGCCGCCAGTTCCGGTGCGGGAACGTCTTTCAGCTCCCCCAGAAAACGGCCGATCGGCGTTCTTGCTCCTGCCAGCAGCCAGGCATCACTCATAACCATCTCCTGTGGTGTCGTTCTCTCGTTGCGTCCTGCCATCTCAGCAGCGTCGACTCGGGGCAATCTGCCCGCCGTCAGCAGCCGGCGCCCCGCTGATATTCTGACGACCCGGCAGCCGGTGTAAACCAGCCTTTCCCCGGGAACCGTTGTCTGCCAGCCTGGTGTCCGCCAGCCTGGTGCCTGGCAGGCTGAGGCGACGGGTGACAGATCGCCAGGGCAGCCTGGTGTGTGCCGGCGGATTGCTGCGCCGGCCGTTGAGTTCGCCGTTTGGGTTGGCCGGCTGATTAAGGGGGATCACTTCCCGGGCGGTGTTCCAGAATGTGCTTCAGTCGTTTCAATGCCCGCACGTACCGGTTGCTGGCGGCCGTTTTCCCCAGGCCCAGCAGCTGGGCGACGTCGTTATTTCCCAGCTGCTCGAAATGACGCAGCACCAGGACTTCCCGGTCGATGGGGTCCATTTCGTTCAGGGCCGCTTCGAGCTTCTGCTGCAGTTCGGCCCGGACGGCCTGCTGGCTGGGCGAACTGACGCGGCCCACCAGCTGAGCTGCGACCGAGGCCGATTCCGCATGAGGGCCTCCCCCGCCGTGCAGTGAGATCTCCCGGCCGGCATTCCGCATTTTGGCACCCAGGTGCCGCCGGTGCAGCTGCAGCAGCCGCTGCATGGTAAGGAACCGCAACCACAGGTGAATCGGCATATCGTTGCCGGCCGCATATTCCGGAATCCGCCGGGAGACTTCCAGGAAGGTGTCCTGCAGAACATCAGACGGGTCGATCCGCCCGGTCAGACGACGATCCAGCCGCAGCTGCACCATCATTCTCAGCCGGCTGCGATGCTGGCCGAACAGTTCCGCCAGAGCCTCGGCATCACCGGAACCAGCCGCCTGGACCAGCTGGTCCGCGCCGTCATCGATGGAATCCGGAGCGGCGGAGTCCTGCCTGGCGTCTTCGGGTAACCGGGGGGAACCGTTCATGAGAAACCTCTCTCCAGCCGCAGCAACGCATCAGCTCCTGTCTCTGGTCAGTGAACAGGCAGGGGCTGCTCTGTCCGGCGGGAATCCCGAACATCGGGCCATGTGTTCCCACTTGAGTCTCTGGCCGATTATCCCGCTTCCCACGCTCCGACACAAATGGAGGGGCAGATCATAGCGAACCGCAGGTGGCCGTCTGGTCGCTGCTGTCGGTCTGATTGGGGAAAAATCGCACAAATCCGGAATGATTCCGCAGAAGGCTGTGGAGAACCTGCCGCAAAACTCAGTTCTGTCTCTGGGAGGATCGATCCTGCGAGACGGTCCGCCCCATCCCGCAGGCCGTTCGTCTGCTGAATGCCCGTCTGTTCGTTCTGCCTGTCTGACCGGGCTGCCCGTTCGGGTGTGCCGTTCGACACATTTCATCTGAAAGGCCATTCTCATGGCTTCTCGATTCTGCTGGACCGCTGCTTTCCTGGCTGCTGTGGTTGTCTCTCTGCCTGAGACTGGTGCCTTTGCCCAGGGACGCGGTGGCGGTGGGGGCGGCGGAGGTTTTGGTGGTGGCGGTGGCGGAGGACGTGGCGGTGGTGGCGGGTTCGGTGGAGGCCTGCAGATGGGAGGCGGCGGCGGTTTCGGGGGCGGAGGAATGCAGATGGGAGGCGGCCAGGGCATGATGCCACCCCCTCCACCGGGAATGATGCAGCAGGGTGGCGGTGGTGGTGGACAGTGCCAGAACGGTGGCCAGTCCTCAACCACTCAGACGACGGCAGCTTCGTTCGGCAACCTGCAGCAGGCGGGGTTTTCGGGAAATCAGTTCGGGAATCAGAACAGTCTGGCCGGGGGGCCGCCGCAGATGGATCCGGAAACCCGGGAGCAGCTGGAACTGTTTCAACGGGTGGGAACCGGCTTCGCCAGGTTCCGGGTGGATTCCGTGTTCCGCAACCTCGATGACGACAACGATGGCCTGCTGGCTGCCAGCGAAATTCCCGCCCGACTCCGGGAGCGTCTGCTGAAGGCCGATGTCGACAACGACCAGGCTGTTTCGCGGGAAGAGCTGGAAGAAGCCCGGGAAGCCTCCCTCAGATTTCGGTCACTCAGCAGGAAACGCAGCAGGCGTTGAACATGGCCGTTCAGGCTTGCTGCATCTTCCCGGAAGCAGTCTCTGCCGGCGGATGGGTTGACGGTTCCGCCCCTCTGCCTGGAGACTGAATGCTGCGGACGGATACCGTTTCCGGCCCGCTGCACTTCGGCAACCGGGCCGTTCGATGTTTGTGCGATTCATCATCCGCCGGCAGGACGAAGCCTCCCGCAGCTGGGAAGGGCTGTTCACCGCGGCGTATGAACTGCGGGAGCAACGGCTTGACCGGCATGAGTCCGAAGTCCTGGAGCGGGTGCTGGCCTGGTTTCGGATGCACCTGAAAGTTCCCGCCTGTCTGAAAGAGCCAGACAATCAGCGAGCCATCTGCTGGTTCAGAGATCGGGCCGGCAAGCCCATTGCTTATGCACGGGAACTCGTCTGGCTGCTGGAAGAGCACGGCAGCCCGGTGGAGATGATCAGAACGTCCGAGCCGGGCACTATCCTGTACGAGGACCGCTGGCAGATCGTGGCAAAGCCGCGGAAGACTGGAACATGAAACCAGTTTCCTCTCGCTCTGCCGGTCTGCTGGCCACACTGCTCTTCGCACTGCCCGTGCTGTATCTCTTCAGCTACGGACCGTATGTCTTCCTGGCGAATCGTGGCTGGCTGGGCCCGCTGGACGGACCGCTCGTGCAGCTTTTGTGGTGGTTCTATTTTCCGGTGGTGCTGCTGACGAACCTCGTTCCCGGTATGCGGGACGTGCTCCGCTGGTATGTCAGCTTCTGGATCGGCTGAGGCCCCGCCGCAGTCGTGAGCAGCCACGGGCCCGACCCTTCACCGCCGGACTGACTGCACTAAGCCAGCGCCGGATGAGCCGGGGTTTTCGCCTTCGACCGACCACGCAGGCGGAGCACGGTTCCGGCGACCACAATCAGGCCGCAGGCCAGCAGACACAGGTTGCCGAACCAGTCGCCCCAGCGAACATACAGGCTGGTGCGGGGATCCAGCGGCACCGTTCTGATCAGCACGCCGTTGAACTGGCGATGAAACTCTCCGGTAGTTTCATCCCGCATGGAGGTCCGGGGCAGCAGTCCCATCTCGGCCCGTTCGGCAGCATCCCGGTCGATCAGTTTTTCCGGTTCCAGAATGGCTCCGTCGCCATCGATCACCGCGGAGATTCCGCCATTCACCGCCCTCACCATCGGCCGCCGGGTTTCCACACAGCGGAACGCAGCGGTGATCAGGTGCTGGTCCAGTTCGCTGGAACCGTGAAACCAACTGTCATTCGTGAGATTCACCAGAACATCCGGCTTCTCTGCATCCTGAGGTTCGAAGTTAACGATCTGTCGAACCAGACGCGGGATGGTGTCTTCGAAGCAGATCAGCGGAGCGTACCGGTAGCCGCCGGAATCAAAGATTTTCGGGCTCGTTCCGGCATCGATGCCCGCGCTGTTGTAAGGCGTCAGACTCTGCAGGAACGGCAGCACAGACCGTAGAGGCACGTATTCCCCAAACACCACACGATGCATTTTGTCGAAGCGACCGACGTAGCCCAGATCCGGACGCACAAATGCTGCGGAATTGTAGCGCTTCAGACCGTCGGGATCCGCGACATGCG
>JAGQPV010000378.1 GCA_020426545.1 Planctomycetaceae bacterium | reverse complement strand
GGGACAGGTGAAACCCCCGCTGCGTTCCCTGATCGATGGCTTCCTGCAGCTTTGTGAGAACTCTGGATGCATCAACCGTCCAGAGCAGCCAGCGACGAACTCGCGGTTGATGGGGTTCGATAAAACAAGGGTACCATTCTCCGGGGATATTGTCGTAGCGTCCGCATCCAATCCACAGGTTGATTCGATCGACCCTGATTTGAACCCGCCATCCCCAATCCTCTGGCCGCGGTTACAGCGGCTCAAGACCTTTCGCCTGCAGCCCCCGAACAAGAAACTCCGCCAGACGCCGTCCGTAGCGTCCGGGATTGGTCTCGTCCTCCCGGTGGTCGTACGGCGGAAAAGCGTCCGACTGAAATTCCACGTGAGTTTTCATCGATGTTTTCTCAGTGCGGAAACTCTCTCGTGCACGCGGCACAAACCACGGCGCTGCGATCAACGCATGACTTGCAGAACGGGCAGAGCTTCCGGGTTTCCGGCCAAGGACCAGCAACAGAAAGACTGGACCGAAAACGATTGCATGCGGCAAGGCAAAGAGAACCGTGAACAGTTCGCGTTGAGGTTCCGCAGATCTTGCCAGCATCGTTACCGACCCGATCAAGCCGAGTCCACACCAGATGAAAATGTAAGGAAAAAATGTCATTGTGAAAGGAGGTTGCTTTCTGAGCAAAACGCGAGGGACATTGATCAGACAACACGGCACCGCAATAGCTTGCTGGAAGCCAGTACCTGTCAACATCCCGCACGGCATGCTGGCCGGCAGACAGAGTCGGGTGAGCAGAAAACGATTTCCAGAGCCAACTGCCCCAGCATAACAGATACTGGCTGTGCGTACCGCATTCAATCCGTCAGCTGCGATAGATGGAAGTCCCGCTGTTTCCCGTTCTGGCTGGCCTGATAGAACTGACTGCTGTCCAGATCGAAGGCCGTCAGATAGCCTTCTCCGTATACCCAGGTATCGAGGCAGAGCCAGCCCGGCCAGAGCAGGGGGATGCCCGATTTCTGAGCAGTGTGGCCGCAGATGATCCGCCGGCCATCGTTCAGAGGAGGTTCGTTCCCGCGAACATGCTCCCAGCGGAGCGTGCGGGCCGACTGTTCCGTCAGTGGAACTTCCGCATCGATGCCGGCATGGACGAAGACATCGGTTTCGGTTTCCCACACGTCCTGCATCGAACGGAGCAGCTGCAGGTGAATTTCCGGTATGGACTCCGGGGTGCCTCCGTAGGAATCGAGCATTTCCCGGCCGCCGAACTGCATCCAGCCGTCCAGCCAGTCTCCGCCATCGAGAGCAGAGAACATCATCTCCTCATGATTCCCGGCCAGAGTGATCAGCCGGCACTGCTGTTTCAGTTCCAGCAGGCGATCGACCACGGCCGCAGTGTCCGGCCCCCGGTCGATGACATCTCCCAGCACCACCAGCGTATCCTCCGCGGTCAGGTCCAGCTGGCTGAGCACCAGAGAGAACGCCCTGCTGCAGCCGTGAATATCTCCTACCGCAATCGTCCGGCCTGTCACGCGCCTGCTCCTGTTGGGTTGTCATTCCTGCCCGCTGCGTTCCGCCAGCTGCCCCCGGCTCACCCCGCCCTGCTTTCTCTGGAATACATATTGCCGAACAGACCGGACGAGTCGAGGGTTACCTGGCGCAACCGGTGAGAGCCCATTCAGATTCCCGAGCCAGCAGCTGGCTGCTCCGCGAACAGGATATCGCAGTTCCACCGCAGCAGAAGTGCCACCCCTCACTTCAGGAAAAATAGCTGTCCGCGGGGTGAATTTCGAGATTTCCCGGCAGCAACCCGCACAGCTCCGCAGCGGGAAGCAGGGCCACACGCTTCCCCCACAGTGACGCGGCGATCTTGAATGGAAATCCCCCAATCAGGGAAAACCCTCACAGAGAGATGAGCAGCCGGGCCAATGCCTGCCTCCTGCAGCCTGACTCCCGCCCCCCTCGGAGCACCTGCCCCTAAACCACTGCAGTTTCTCATGATGCGACGCCTTCCCTTTCTCCGTCCAGCGGAAACCGGCTGCTCAACCTCGGCCCGGCCCTGGCGGATGTTCACGTCAGCACAATTCCGCATCCTGCATAGAGGCCCGCACCGCGATTATTCACTCCATCCGCCATGAACACCGTATCCACCGCTACCCTCCTGTCCCTCGAAAGGCAACTAACCGGTTCGATCTTGCTGGCAGCCGGCCGCAGAATTATGAATCTCCTGCATTCCCTGGAGACGGCACAACGGTTAGATCGATGATTACCGACGCCGACCGACCAGCACGCACAACCGGAACAGTTTCCCACGACAGCTTCGCTGAGGGAACCCCCTCAGCAAGTGTCAGGCGTACAGGCCGGTGCTTCGCACTGCCGATGGACCGGCTGTGCCCATGGCAGTGGACCCGCGAGATTCCTGTCGAATTGATGGACGACCTACCTATGGATGATCAGGCCGCTTCGAAGGTGATAGATCCCGGCTCTGGCCAGCAGCCTCCGGTTCGCCGGCGCCTGGGGCGGGGCCTTAACGCCCTGCTGGGCGGAGGAGGAAACGGCGGAGCATCCAAACCTGGAACTCCGTCGTCCGGTTCACAGGAGAACCACGCTGCGACCAGCATTACCGATCAGAGCGAAATTCATGTCGAGCTGATCGAGGCCAATCCGTTCCAGCCACGGAAGGACTTTGACGAAGCGTCTCTGGCCGAACTGGCCGAAAGTATCCGCATTCATGGCGTGCTGCAGCCGCTGCTGGTTCGTCCGCATGGCGGCGCTTACCAGCTGATTGCCGGTGAGCGGCGGCTGATGGCATCCCGCCGGGCCGGTGCCGAGACCGTTCCCTGCCGGGTGGTCGAACTCGACGATCAGCGGATGTGCGAAGCGGCCATCGAAGAGAACATGAAGCGGAAGGATCTCAATGTGCTCGAAAAGGCCCGCGCCTTTCGGGATTACATTGACCGCTTCGGCTGCACGATCGAAGAGCTGGGGCGGCAGCTGAGCCTGAACCGCTCCACGGTCAGCAACTATCTGCGGCTGCTCGATCTGCCGGAAAAAGTGCGGAAGGCGCTCAGCAGCGACAAAATCACCAACGGCCATGCCCGGGCACTGCTTCCGCTGGAGGAAGAACAGCAGCTGGAGCTGACCCGCCGGATTCAGCAGGAATCGCTGTCTGTCCGCCGGACGGAAGAAATTGTGCGGAGCCTGTTGAAACCCGAGCCGGAACCGGCACCTGCCCCGCCGGAATCGACGGCTGCACCAGTTGCCGAAGCCCCGGTGGCCGTTCCGATGGGCTCTGCCCCGACAGCGGAACAGCTCCCGACCGCGGATTCTCCTGCGTCCGGCAGCGACTCGCAGGACGACGAAGCTGTCACCCTGCCCTTCCCCGGACAGGACAGTGGGAATTCGCCCGCAGTCGAATCGCGTTCGGCCGCGGAACCAGCCGCCAGCCAGCCGACCACTGCTCCGCAGATTCACAGCGAAGTTGAAGAAGAAGTTGCCACGCCGGCTGTGGGTGGGCCTTCGGAATCGACCCGGAACCACATTCAGTCCGTCCAGCAGCAACTGCAGGATGACCTCGGCCTGAAGCTCGACATTCGCCTGCGGGGCGAATCGAGCGGGCAGTTTGTGCTGTCATTCCACGATCAGGACGAGTTCGACCGCATTCTGGCCCTGCTCCGCCGCTCGGCTGCCTGAAGTTCAAGCCCGTCCGTGGCAGTTCATCAGCAAGCCTGATGAACTGCCGCTGCACCAGGGCCGACAATCTGAGACAGTCTCACTCGTGACTGTGCGCCTCATCCGGGAATGTTCCATCAAGGACTTCCCGGATGTATTCTTTGGTGGCGGAGATTGCCTGGTTCCGCAGGTCGCCATACCGCTTGAGAAATCGCGGATGGAAGCCATCGGTCAGGCCCAGGAGATCAGGGCCCACGAGAACCTGGCCGGTGCAGTCCGGCCCGGCACCAATGCCGATCGTCGGAATCTGCAGTTCGGCCGTCACAGCCGCTGCGGCTGAACGGGGAATCAGCTCCAGCACAATGGCGAACGCCCCGGCCTGCTCGGCCGCGCGGGCATCTTCCAGCAACCGCCGCTGGTCCCGCTGGATCCGGCCCATCCCACCGAGGGCATGCACCGATTGCGGCCGCATCCCCACGTGGGCCATCACCGGAATGTCGGCATCGCTCAGCGCCTGAATGGTGCGGGCCTGTGTCACCCCGCCTTCCAGCTTCACCGCCGAGGCACCGGTTTCTTTCAGAATCCGGCCGGCATTGGCCACGGCTTCCTGCGGGCTGACCTGAAAACTGAGGAAGGGCAGGTCGACCACAACCAGGGCCCGCTGCACACCGCGGCACACCATCTCCGCGTGGTAGATGATCTGATCCAGCGTGACCGGTAACGTGGAGCGGTGGCCCTGAACGACCATTCCCAGCGAATCACCCACCAGGATCGAATCGACACCTGCCTCGTCGAACAGACCAGCCCACAGCCAGTCGTAGGCGGTGGTCATCGTCAGTCGTGTCTCGCGCTGCCTGGCAGCGGCGAACCACGGAACGGTCACAGGACGAGCTGCGCCCTGCGGGCGGCGGGGCTGACTGTGGCTGCTCATCTCAGCTCCTGCAGATGGATTACTCGAGGGAAGTCTGCGGCCGGACCATTCCCCGCATCTCAGCTTTCAGGGTGAGACCAGGCCGGCCCGGCCAGGTGAAGCGTAGGAGTGCCTCCGGCGGAACTCAAGTCTCCGGCGCGGCCGCCAATCAGACCGGCCGACCTGCGGCGGTACGAACAGAAAATACAGCCCATGCTGCCGGTGCGAATGGTACACCAGATCAGCCGGCCGGCTGCCCAGGATTTCAGCTGCACGACTTCGAAACCAGGGAGTTTTCAGAAGCCTGAAAGGACATTCACCTGGAAGACACCTCAGATTTCACCCGGCACAAAGACGACCGACGATCCCGATGTCTGCCTGCAGCGGTAGCGGTTACGTTGGACTGAGGATTGGTGGTCAGGCCGGCCGCCTATGAAAAGTGCGGCATAATACAACAGCCGACGCAGAATAATACACGCAAATTTGTAGTGCCATAATACACCCGAGGGGCTTCAGCTCGGTTTTTAGCTGAAATTGTGCACAAAACTCCGTCCGCAATAATTCCCGGGTTCTGGCATGCAACGTGCATATAGATTATGCAGCCGTGGTGTAAGCGTTGGCCCGCACTTGCATCACTGGCCTTTCGGGAGGGTGTTTCAGTTTACCTGGAGCACCCTCCTGTTTTTTTGCGCGGAGCATATTCCGTGACGTTTCCGCAGTCACCGACCCTCAGCTGGCAGCTGCGGGACGCCTGTCCTGGAACCACTCCTCCCCCCGCAGCCCGGTCCGATGCCGTGTCTCAGTGAGTCGGCGGAACCATGCCAGCAGCAGTCAGCCGTGCGGATTTCTGGACCGCCGGGCGGAGAGCGACTCATTGCGTAAGCCAGACCCGCGGGCAATGCCGAGCTTCCGTCTGCAGCAGGCTGCGGCACTTTCGCCCGTCGCCAGCTGCCGTCAGATGCACGGGCCAGCCACGCTGGAATTCGCCGACTGGAATCGAGCTGCCCCTGTCGCCGGGCTCACATGGTGAGCTGTTTCCGCTGGCGATGACTGGCCAGGGCTGCTTCCACGAAACCGTAGAACAGCGGGTGCGGCCGATCCGGGCGGGACTTGAACTCCGGATGGAACTGCACTGCCGTGAACCACGGGTGCGTGGGAATTTCCACGACCTCCACCAGCGTGCCACCAGGACTGGTACCGCTGGCCAGCAGACCGGCTTCAACAAACCGCTGCCGGTACTCCGGGTTGAACTCGTACCGGTGACGGTGGCGTTCTGAAATATTCAGCGTGCCGTAACAGCTGGCAGCCCGGGAACCCTCCTGCAGCACGCAGGGCTGAGCCCCCAGCCGCATGGTGCCGCCCTTGTTGGTGATCTCCCGCTGATCCTCCAGCATGCAGATGACCGGGTCAGGTGTCTGGGACTCGAATTCGGTGCTGTTGGCCTGCGGCAGATTGAGCACATTGCGGGCGTACTCAATCACCGCGCACTGCATCCCCAGGCAGAT
>JAGQPV010000377.1 GCA_020426545.1 Planctomycetaceae bacterium | reverse complement strand
ACGCCCGAGCTGATTCGGATCGAGCAGCTGCGAACTTACTTCCACACGGGAGGAGAAGTCGTCCGGGCTGTGGAAGACCTCAGCCTGGAAATTCGCGAAGGGCAGACACTGGGCCTCGTGGGCGAATCGGGTTCCGGGAAATCGGTCACTTCGCTCACTATCATGCGGCTGCTGCCGGATGTCTCGGCGAAGATTGAAAGCGGGCGGATCTCTTTCCTCGGGAAGGATCTGGTCCGGCTGCCGAAATCCGAAATGCAGGATATCCGCGGCGATGAAATCAGCATGATTTTCCAGGAGCCCGGCACCTCGCTGAATCCCGTTTACCGGGTGGGCGATCAGGTGGCCGAGGCGATTCTGCTGCATCAGGATGTCAGCCGGCAGGAAGCCCGCCAGCAGACACTGCAGCTGTTCGAGGAAGTCGGCATTCCCGAACCCGAACGGCGGATTGACAGCTACCCGCATGAAATGTCGTTTTTTCGGGCAGAAGCAGCGGGTGATGATTGCCATGGCCCTGTCGTGCAATCCGAAACTGCTGATTGCCGACGAACCCACGACGGCCCTCGATGTCACGATTCAGGCACAGATTCTGGATCTCATCCGCCGGCTGCGGGACGAGCGGGGCATGTCGATTCTGTTTATCACCCACGATCTGGGGGTGATTGCCGAAATTGCCGACGAAGTCGCCGTCATGTTCCGCGGGCGGCTGGTCGAGCGGAACACGATTGAAGAGATCTTCACGAATCCACAGCACCCTTATACCCGCGGGCTGCTGGCCTGCCGGCCGCGTCCGGGTTCCACCTGGCGACGCCTGCCGACGGTGGCCGATTACATGGACGTCACCTGGCAGGAGGACGGTACGCCCCACATTGTGGAGAAGTCCGTCAACGATCAGCGGCTGGCCGAGCTGACGAGCCGTGGCCGCGGGCGGTTACTGCACCCCCGGACCGAACTGGAACAGCTGGGCTGTCCACTGGATGCGATTGAACTGAAAGGCGACGAACAGTACGTGGCGGAGGGGACGCCGCCGCTGCTGGAAGTTCAGAACCTGGAGGTTCATTTTCCCGTGCGGAAGGGTGTCTTCTCCCGGGTGACCGGCTATGTGCGGGCCGTGGACGGAATCAGCTTTAACGTTTATCCCGGGCAGACGCTGGGGCTGGTGGGCGAATCGGGCTGTGGCAAAACCACCGCGGGCCGGGCGATACTGCAGCTGCTGAAGAAAACCGGCGGCGAAGTTCTGTTCGAGGGCCGGCCGGTTTCCGACCGGACAGGGGACGAACTGCGGCTGCTGCGACAGCGGATGCAGATCATTTTCCAGGATCCTTATGCTTCGCTGAACCCGCGCATGACTGTGGAAAGCATGCTGCTGGAAGCCATGCGGGTGCATGGTCTGGGTTCCACCCGCCGCGAGCGGCGAAGCAGCGCGGCACAGCTGCTGGAGGAAGTCGGGCTGGAAGCCAGCCACCTGCTGCGGTATCCGCACGAATTCTCCGGCGGTCAGCGGCAGCGGCTGTGCATTGCCCGCGCTCTGTCGGTCGAGCCGGACTTTATCATCTGCGATGAGTCAGTCTCTGCCCTGGATGTCTCCGTTCAGGCTCAGGTGCTGAACCTGCTGCTCGACCTGCAGGAACGCCGCGGGCTGACGTACATTTTCATCAGCCACGACCTGAGTGTGGTGAAGTTCATGTCGGACATGATGGCCGTGATGAATGCCGGGAAGATTGTGGAATTCGGCCCGTCGGAAGCCATCTATCAGAAACCGCAGCAGCCCTATACCCAGCGTCTGATTGACGCCATTCCGAATGATTCGCTGGAGAACATCCGCCGCAGGCAGCAGGAACGGCGCGAAGCGCTGGCCCGAAGGCTGGCCGCGCGGAAAGGCTGAAGTCCTGCCGGGCTGATTCCTTCGGACTGACAACGACAAAGTGCCGCGCCGCCCCCACAGGAGCCGGGCACTGTACTGACAGATAAGACACTGCAGGTTGCCGGTGTCCTGAATCCGTTTTCCTGCAGGCGATTGCATGTCAGATTCGAGTTCTTCCGGCCCGCTGAATTCCGCCGCCGGCTCTTCCGCGGGCGACATCCCCAGTCGCGACGAGATCTGCTCGGACTATCTCGACCTGCTGGAACATGATCCGTACCCCGTGCAGGAAGAGGCCCTGCTGGCGTGGTTTACGCATCCGCAGGGAGTTCTGGTCTGCGCTCCGACCGGCATGGGCAAGACGCTGATCGCGGAAGCAGCCCTGTATGAAGCGCTGCGGACCCGGAAGGTGGCTTACTACACCACACCGCTGATTGCACTGACCGAGCAGAAGTTCCAGGAAATGCAGGAGGCGGCCGTTCGCTGGGGTTTCTCAAAAGACGACGTGGGCCTGGTAACGGGCAACCGCAGTGTGAACCCGCACGCACTGGTGCGGGTGGTGGTGGCCGAGATCCTGGTGAACCGGCTGCTGCACGCGGAAGAGTTCGATTTCGACAATGTCTCCGCGGTGGTGATGGATGAATTCCACAGCTTCAACGACCCCGAACGGGGGATTGTCTGGGAGCTGTCGCTGGTGCTGCTGCCGGCTCATGTGCGACTGCTGCTGCTCTCGGCCACGGTGGGAAATACGGCCGAGTTCCTGATCTGGCTCAACCGCAGCCACAACCGCAAGGTGCAGCTGATTCAGAGCTTCGAGCGGCGGGTGCCGCTGCGGTATCACTGGGTGGGCGATGCTCTGCTGAACGAGCAGCTGGAAGAAATGGCCGGGGGAGATGAGGAATCCCGGCGGACTCCGGCGCTGGTGTTCTGTTTCAACCGCGACCAGTGCTGG
This sequence comes from Planctomycetaceae bacterium, assembly GCA_020426545.1. Lineage (GTDB taxonomy): Bacteria > Planctomycetota > Planctomycetia > Planctomycetales > Planctomycetaceae > JAGQPV01. The sequence goes on along the minus strand of JAGQPV010000377.1, from coordinate 3,262 downwards.
AACGTGGCCGAGCAGATGCGGGGCAAGAATCTCATCACGGCCGAACACCAGAAGCAGCTGAAAGCCGAGCTGGAGCAGCACGACTTTTCCAAAGGAGCGGGCCCTAAGCTGAAGCCCATTCTGCTACGGGGCGTGGGCCTGCACCATGCGGGGCTGATGCCGGGTTACCGCCGGATTGTGGAAAGTCTGTTCCAGCGGAAGCTGCTGTCGATCTGCGTGTGTACGGAGACACTGGCCGCGGGTATTAACCTGCCGGCCCGTTCGGTGCTGCTGACTTCACTGATGAAAGGGCCACCGGGCCGCAAGCGGCTGGTGGATGCCAGTGCCGCGCATCAGATGTTCGGCCGGGCTGGTCGGCCACAGTTCGACGATCAGGGACACGTCTTTGCCCTGGCTCACGAGGACGATGTGAAAATCGCCCGGGCGAAGGCGGAATACGACAAGATCCCCGAAGACACCAAAGACCCGCAGCTGCTGCGGCATAAGAAGCGGCTGAAGAAGAAGATTCCCACCCGCCGCAAGAATGAGCAGTACTGGGGCGAGGAGCACTTCGAAAAGCTGAAATCCGCACCGCCGGGACGGCTTTCCAGCCGCGGCCCGCTGACGTGGCGGCTGCTGGCCTACCTGCTGACGATCTCTCCAGAAGTCTCGCTGCTGGATGATTTCTGCGGACGGCGGCTGATGGATTCCGGCCAGATTGAAGCTGCCCGCCGGCACCTGAAGGACATGCTGGTTGCCCTGTGGGCCGGTGGCTATGTGCGACTGTTCCCCGAACCGCCATTCGCCCGCCCCGCCGATGAACCCGTGGCAGCGGTCGATGCGGAAGCAGCCGCTGCCGGCGAAAAGCCTGCCGCGGAAAAAGAGGCAGCAGCGGAAGAGGCTGCCCCCGCTGAAGAGAAGGCCGACAGTTCCCCGGGACTGTTCGGTTCGCTGCTGCAGGAAGCGCGGGAGGAATCGGGAGCCGTACGGCCGGCGGGCAAAGCGAAGAAGAAGTCTGGCGGTCAGTCCGGTTCCGGCTCAGGCCGGGAACTGACTCCCGAACAGGAATGGGTGCCCCTGCAGGCCCAGCCCACCGATCAGCTGTCGCGGCTGCTCGAGTTCCGCTCGGTCAATCCGCTGTTTGGCGACTTTCTTGTGAAGCAGCTGGATATTGCCGATTCGGAAGAGCGGCTGCAGGCCCTCGAAAGCGTGCTGGAACTGCCGGGCAGTGTGGCCCGGCACGTGCGGGTGCCACCACCGGATCGTCTGCCGCCCGGCTGGCTGGCGGCGAACCGGCTGGACATGGAACTGATTCAGCGGGGCATCGCCACGCAGGAGGATCTGTACCCGCCGTGGGAACCCGAGCTGCCGCCCGAGGAACGACGTTATGCTCCGCCCGTGGCCGAGAAACTGGCCATGCTGTTCCGGGCGAACTTCCCCGCTGCGGGTAATCTGCGGTTAACGCCCGTCCGCGCAGCGGCGGAGCTACTGAGTCTCGGCGGAAACTTCCAGACCTTCATCAGCTCGAAGGGCCTGGCCCGGCAGGAAGGAATCGTGTTCCGGCACCTGCTGCGGCTGATCCTGCTGTGCGGCGAATTCGCACGGGTCACGCCGCCGGATGGAACCGGCAGCGACTGGCGGGAAGAGATGGAAGGGATTGCGGAACGGCTGACAGAAACCTGCCGGGCCGTCGATCAGAACAGCACCGACAAGGCGATTGAATCGGCGGCAAAGCAGGCCGATGTGGTCCTTGAGGAACCGCCGCCGGAATCGGACGCATCCGGAACCCCCTCCGCGTGAACGGGACCGCGTTACAGTTTCTGACTGATGCCGGCACCACCGCCGTGCCGGCTGATGGTACTGGCTGGCAGGTGGGGCCGTTCAGCGTTTGTCGGCAGGCTGATCCAGAATGCGGGGCAGGCTGGCCGGCAGCGGCAGTGTCACCGGGGAATCGTCGATTGGCTGCTCTTCCGGATCGGGAGGCAGGGGCAGTTCCTGCGGTTGCGGACTGCCGGCGGGTGACTGGGGCTCGTTGAACGTATCGTAAGCCGGAGCGGCCGGCAGCTCGGGACCGGTGGGCGGTGCGAGCTGCAGTGTCGGATCGTAATACGGGAGGTTCCCGGTCGGCATGCGGTAGCTCGGCGGAATCGCCAGCGGCATGTTCCGGGGTGCGGTTCGGCCGGGTGCGGTTCGGCCCGATGTGGAAGGATTCCACATCGGGGCATACGGACGGTAGCCTTCCGGCTGGCTGGCGACACGGGGCGGCTCGGGAGTTCGCTCGACCACTCCGGACGGTCCTTCCGGCCTGTAGCCTTCGTTGCCCAGCAGGCTGCGGATCAGCTGGGCCTGCTGCCGAATCTGCTCGATCCGCTGCTGCTCCTGTTCAATTCGCACATTGGACTGTTCCAGGGCTCCGGCCCGCAGCGTGCCCCGCCCTCCGGTACCGGGATTTCCCGTCTGCGGCCGGCCAGCGGCGCGGGTCATGGCGAATACGCCTTCTCCCTGCGGCTCAAGCCCGTCGGGGTTGAGGAACCGGGACAGCTGAATCTGCCCGGCAGCCTTCGGGGGCGTGTCGCCAGGCAGTGTCGTCTGCACCGTACCATCAGAGAGAATGCGAATGGTTTCCGCGGTATCGGGAATCTGAATTTCCGGCTCAAGGCGGTACCGCCGCTGGGTGGCGGCCAGGACCAGGCAGCCATCGTTGTCCAGCGTCAGGTTTCCGCAGCGGGTATACAGGATCTCGCCATCAGTAATGACCGACAGGAAGCCTTCGCCATCAATGGCGATATCGAGCCTGCGGCCCGTGGTCTGAATTTCGCCCGGTGTGTGATCAATCTGCGTCGCGGCCACTTCCACGCCCAGCCCCACCAGCACTCCGGCCGGGTTGAGCGGTCCGTTGTCGTCCTCGGAAGCCTGCGGCCGGACAATCTCGGCCGGCATCGGAGTGAGCACCACTCGCGAACGACGGAAGCCGGGGGTGGAGGCATTGGCAATGTTGTTCAGCAGAACGCGTTCCACCAGCTGCAGGCTGGCCAGCGACGGCGCCAGCTGACTACGGAGAATTCGCGACGACTCGGCCACCGAGAGAACGGGTTCTCCCATGATGGGCGGGCCATAACCGTTGCCGGGCAGGAAAGCATGACCGGTATGCGGCGGCAGGTGAATGTAGCCTTCCGCACCCGGGTCGAGTGTGCGGGGCGGTTCGCCGGCCTGAGACGGTGCAGCCTCGTCGGGCTGTTCAGCGGGAGGCTGTTCGTTTCCGGGGGCGGGTGGTGTGTGCGTG
>JAGQPV010000376.1 GCA_020426545.1 Planctomycetaceae bacterium | reverse complement strand
GGCAGCGGCGGATGCTTCCTGGCCGGGCTCTGCCGGGCCTGCTGCGGGTTTCACTTTTTCGACCGGTTTCGCCGCCGGGCCGCTGGTGGAAAAATCGGGCTTGTCGAGAAACTCGCCCAGGGCCACCGCCAGGGTGGACGTACTGCGGGGCGACTTGCTCAGCACGGGAGCGAAGGCGGCCAGCGTCTGTTCGGCCAGAATGCGGTAGCTGTCTTCCCCGGTGAAAGAGGCCAGACGGATCAGATTCTGCACGGCCATGCCATTGCCGGACGGCAGAGCGCCGTCCCAGGCATTGCGGGTGCGGGTCAGCAGTTCCTCATGATGCACGGCTGTGAAATAAAACCCGCCACGTTCCTTGTCGGCGAACTGGGCCACCTGCTGATCGGTCAGCCGCCGGGCCGCGTTGAGCCATTTCTGTTCGCCGGTGGCCAGGTGCAGTTCCAGCAGGCCGCTTAGGAAGGCGTAATCGTCGAGGTAGGCATTCAGGCCGGCCTGGCCTTCCCGCCAGCTGCGCAGCAGCCGGCCTTCCTCATCCCGCATCTGTCCGGCGACAAACTCGGCTGCTCTGGCCGCGGCCGCGACATACGCCGGACGATCGAGCAGTTTGCCCGAGCGGGCCAGGGCGGCAATCATCAGCCCGTTCCAGGCGGTCAGCACCTTGTCATCCCGCCGCAGCGGTTCCCGCCGGGAGCGGACTTCCAGCAGCTGCCGTCCAGCTCGAATCAGGCGGGCTTCGTAGTCGTTCTCCGGGAGCCCGGCTTCGGCGGCCAGTTCACTCACGGGGCGTGTCAGGGCGAGCACATGCCCCGGTTCGAAGTCCGAGGGACTGTCCAGCCCGTAAGCTTTGATAAACAGAGCGGCATCGTCCGCACCGAGAACCTGCTTCACTTCCTCCGGCGACCAGACGTAATACTTCCCCTCAACTCCCTCGGTCTCGGCATCCAGCGAGGAGTAGAAACCACCTTCGGGAGCGGTCAGTTCGCGGAGGACAAAGTCCAGCGTCTCTTCGACGGCCCGGCGGTACTTCTGCTGGCCCGTTCTGCGCCAGGCCTCGGTGAATACGTCGGCCAGCTGGGCCTGGTTGTACAGCATCTTCTCGAAGTGCGGCACCTGCCAGCGGCGGTCGGTGCTGTAGCGGTGGAAGCCACCGCCCAGGTGATCCCGCAGTCCGCCGGTCAGGATGTGATCCAGCGTGTTATAAGCGGCTGTCGCGGCCTGTTCGCTGTCCAGCCGACGAATGCTGTACTGCAGCAGGGCCAGCCGCGATTCCACGGGAAACTTGGGGGCCTCGGGCTGATCGGGATCGAAGTCAAACCCGCCGTACTTCGGATCGTACGATTCGAGAAGGGCCTCGGTGGATGCGGAAATCAGTTCCTGCTCCAGCGGAACCGCCTCCAGCACGAGGGCCGGTTTCATATTGCGGCGTACCTGGGCGGTGATGACGTCGGCATTCTGCTCGATGGCTTTGCGCTGCTCGGTCCACAGTCCGGAAATTCGGGAAGCCACGGTCAGAAAGCCGGGCTGACCGTCCTGATCCTTCGGCGGGAAGTAAGTGCCACCGGCGAAGGGCCGTCCGTCGGATGTCAGAAACATCGACAGCGGCCAGCCCCCACCCTGCGGGGAACCAATCGCCCGGAAGTAAACCAGCAGCGAGGTCATGTAGATGTCATCCAGGTCGGGACGTTCTTCCCGGTCGACCTTGATGCAGATGAAATTCCGGTTGAGTGCTTCGGCAATTTCCTCGTTCTCGAAGACCAGCCGCTCCATCACATGGCACCAGTGGCAGGCACTGTAGCCCACCGACAGAAAAATCGGCCGGTCTTCCCGGCGGGCCAGTTCGATGGCTTCTTCTCCCCAGGGGTACCAGTCGACCGGGTTGGCCGCGTGCTGCAGCAGGTAGGGACTGGTTTCCTCGGCGAGGCGGTTCCGGTGAGCGGGTTCCTCGGGATGAGCCGTCATGAGTCTGTCTGCTTTCCGGAATTCTCAAAGTTGACGCTTCGCTGCCGTGCCCGCACGCGGGCGAGTGGTGGGACAGCTGTCGTTCGAGCGAACAGGCCTCCCGACCTTTTCCGATCGGTGGCACCCTGCGCGACCGTCGCACCGTGGGACTGGCCGGGGGAACCGGCTACAATACCGTACGACTTCAACAGTCACCTGCCGCCTGCCCTCTTCCGGCCGGCCCTGCCCCTGCAGAATCCCGCATACCGGCCTGGCACTTTGTCTGCCTGGCCAGTCCCCGCTGTTCTGTTCGCTGGTGTGCCGGCATGACACGTGTGGAGCAGACAGGCAGATGACCTTCTGGAACGTGACAGCAGGCCGCCGCTGCCAGCTCGTTCCTGCCGAATCATTCAGGACGAAAGTGCAGCACACCATGACACACCGCATTCGTTATGTGATGGTAGGGGGCTTTCTGGGAGCGGGCAAGACGACGACTCTCGGCCGGCTGGCCGCTCATTATCAGGCCCGGGGGCTGAACGTCGGCATTGTGACGAACGATCAGGCGGCCGACCTCGTGGATACCAGCACCCTGCGGGCCCAGGGTTTCTCCGTGGAGGAAGTCGCCGGAGCCTGCTTCTGCTGCAGCTTTGATGACCTGATCGACCGCATTCGCCAGCTGGGAGCGGCGCAGCGGCCGGATGTCATTCTGGCGGAACCTGTGGGCAGCTGCACCGACCTGGTCGCCACGGTTATTCAGCCGATTCGCCAGCTGTTCGATGCCGAGTTTGAAATTGCACCGTACGCTGTGATTCTCAAACCGAGCCACGGCCGGCGGATTCTGAAGAATGAGGCGGGCGGAGGGTTCTCGCCCAAAGCAGCCTACATTCTGAAAAAACAGCTGGAAGAAGCCGATGCCGTGCTGATCAACCGCATCGACGAAATCCCCGCGGAAGAAGCGGCCGAGCTGGAGGAACTCGTGCGGGAGCACTGCCCGGAAGTGCCCGTGCTGCGGGTTTCCGCCAGGACAGGTGAAGGGTTTGAACCGCTGGTGGAACTGCTGGACCAGCGGGGAGAATTCGGTCGCCGGGTGCTGGATATCGATTACGACATTTACGCCGAAGGCGAAGCCGAGCTGGGCTGGCTGAACTCGAGTGTGCGGGTGACGGCCACGGACGCGTTTGCCCTCGACACGCTGCTGCTGGAGATTGTGTCCCGGCTGAAGAACCAGCTGGAAGCAGCCGGAGCGGAGCCGGCCCACCTGAAGACGATCGGTCTGTGGGAAGGCTTCTACGGTGTGGCGAATCTGATCAGCAGCGACACCCCGCCGGAGCTGTCTCTGCCTTCGCACTGCGATGTGAAAGAGTGCGACCTGGTGGTGAATGCCCGCGTGGCCTGCGACCCCGCGATTCTGCAGACTCAGGTGGAGCAGGCGGTTCGGCATGTCTGCCGGGATCTGAATGCCGTGCCGGAGTTCCGGCAGACGCAGAGTTTTCGTCCGGGCCGTCCAGTTCCGACGCATCGCTTTGAGGCTGCCGAGTGAGGCCGCCTGACCAGGATGCTCCCGCAGCTCAATCTCCCGGTGAAGCGGTCGGTCTTCCTGAAAGGCCGGTCGGGGGTGGCAATGCGCCCCTGGGTCCGGGCACCATCGCGCTGACGCTGCTGCTGGTGGCACTGTGGGGTGGAACGCCGGTGGCCATCAAATACTCGGTGGCCACCATTCCGCCAATTGCCGTGGCGGCGATTCGCTTCGCGATGGCGGCGGTCTTCATGTATGTCTGGTGCCGGCTGGAAGGCACGTCGCTGACGCTGCGGAAAGGCCAGCTGCGTCCCTGCCTGATTCTGGGTGGGCTGCTGTGCGTGCAGATCACGCTGTTCACTCTCGGCGTGCAGTTGTCGATTGCCTCGCACGGGACGTTGTTCATCAATACGTTTATCTTCTGGGTGGCGGCGATTGAGCATTTCGTCACCCGGACGGATCGCCTCTCCCCCATACGGCTGGGCGGGCTGGTGCTGGCCGCGGCCGGTGTGCTGCTGATCCTCACGATGCAGGATTCGGCCCGCGAACGTGCGGAATTGCCAGCGCCGGTTGTGGAGTCATCGGCTGCGACCTCGGTGCCGCAACCGTCTGTCGTCGACAGTGCTCCGCCGCAGGCCGGGAAATATGCCACCCTGCTGGGAGATATTCTCCTGCTGGCCAGTGGCATGCTGCTGGGGGTGAAAATCATCTGCACCAAGCAGGCCACACAGGTGGTTGAGCCGGGGAAGCTGATCTTCTGGCACGATGTGATCGGCACCGCGCTGATGGCCGTGTGGAGCCTGCTGACCGAGCGGGTGGACCCGGCCGGGTTCACATTACCGGCCACGTTGGGGCTGCTGTACCAGGGAGTGGTGGTGGCAGGTTTCTGCTTCGGAGTGCAGGCCCGGCTGCTGCGAAAGCATTCGGCCTCGCAGCTGTCGGTCTACAGTTTTGCCACGCCGCTGTTCGGAATTCTGCTGGCCGTGCTGATGCTGGGAGAGCGGCTGTCTCCGTGGCTGCTCGTTTCGGGAGCGGCAGTGGCGACGGGAATCTGGCTGGTGAACCGCAAGCCCGGCACGGCAACCCCGTCGGCAGCCTGATCAGCACTTCACCGGAAAAGGCCCGCGCCGCACCGCTGGGCATGGCCCACGAATCCCCGGGCCTGTCGCACGTGTGCTCTCTTCAGATTTAATCGAGGAACAGCTTCACGTATTCCGCGACGAATTTCTCTTTCGGCATGGCGGTAGAGAGGTCGTGCCCGGCTTCACGGAATTTCGGACCGACGCGACGGCTGCGGCCCCATTCGTCTTCGGTCACCTGGCCATCCCGGTTGCGGTCCATCAGTTTGAAGAAATATTCCGCGGTACGGGCCTTCTTCGGATCCACCGTGCTGGTGGAGGCCGCACTTCCCGCCGGGGACGATGCCGACCCGGCTGATACAGCCACCAGCTGCCGGGAAGTCGGCTGCACCGAGGCCGTGGTCGAACGACTGAACGAGACCGACGAACTGGCCTGACCTGCCGCGGGGACCGCTGTGCTGGTTGATCCGGAGGCTGATAATGTTAAGGCTGTTGAAGTCGCGGAAGCGGTGGCACTGGCGGCCTGCTGCAGTTCCCGGGGTGTCAGAAATCCGTCCCCGTTGCGGTCCATCCGCAGGAAGTCTCCGCGGGTTGCCCGGTCCCATTCATACAGGCCGATCTGCTGGTCGCCGTCACTGTCCAGCAGCTGCCACTGCTCGGGCAGTTCGTACTGGAACTGAAACCGGGAGGGCGCCGCCGAGGAACCGGAGGAGCTGCCGCTGGAACGTCCGCTGCTGGAGGATGGGGCCGCCCCGGAGAAGCCACTGCCGGAGAAGCCGCCGAAACCACCCGATCCCGAACCCTCTCCGCCGAAGCGGGAGAAAGACCGGCCTCTGTCTTCGCCGTCCCCGTCGTCGCGCCGGTCGTTGTCATCCCGGTCGCGGTCCCGGTATTCTTCCTCCCGGGCCCGTCGCATGGATTCAAACATCTGCGGTGCTTCGCGAACGAAATCCTCCCGGCTGAGCGGACGGCCTTCCCGGTAGTCGTTTCGCTGCAGCCAGCCCTGCAGTGAAGAGGGCAGCCGTTCCATCTCGCTGCCGGAGAGCTGGCCGTCTCCGTCCTGATCCCAGTAGCCGAAAATGCGTTCCGGAGAAAATCCGCTCCGCTGGGCGGAAGCGGTTCCCGCGGGAAGCAGACAGCAGGCCGCAAGCGGTACGGCGAAATACAGCAGCAGTGAACGGCGTGATTTCACGTCCATTCTCCCGTGGCACAGGGCGTGATAAGGCGTGGACTGCCTGCCCGACCTGAAAAGTGCTGCAGTCCCGGGAGGAACCTCCGGCAGAGTGGCTGCAGCGGTCCCTCGCAATATACCCGGGGCCGGCTCACCAGGCGACAATTGTTTTCCCGCAAATTATGATACTCACCTGGCAGGCCCGCGGGGTGGAATGATTCTGCCGAACAGTCCTTCGTTTGAGCCCCGGCAGTCGGGCTGGCGACGGCTTGAACTCGGCGGGCTGTCCCGTCATGCTTTACTGCACGCAACCGCAGTGAGAAGCGGGATGCAGCGGGCGAGCCACAGGTGTTACCCTCTCAAGGCACCAGCGGT
>JAGQPV010000375.1 GCA_020426545.1 Planctomycetaceae bacterium | reverse complement strand
CGTCCCCGCGCTGATGCATCAGCTACAGCCCGTGCTCAAACCGCATTCTGCGGGAACACGCCAGCCGGCAGAATCTGCAGTGGCACAATCCTCCCGGTCGCACCGGGAAGATTGGCCCGGCTGCGGCCGTCCGTTCATCCGCTCAGTACCAGCAGAAGGAATAACTGGCGGGCGGCGGTCCCGGAACAGTCAGCCCGCCGATTACGTGCTGGCCGCTACTGAATCACGGGCAGCACGTGCTCCAGCCGGTGCTCGGTGTCTTCCGCACCGGGCTGGGATGCCGAGTCTTCGCCGGGTTCGAGGAAGCTGCGGGCCGCTGTTCCAGAGTGGTCCATTCCGTCGTACACGCCGAAGTCGGAGAACCAGAACTTCTTGGCCAGCCGGTAAAGCCAGCTTTTCTCGGGGATCTCCTGCCCCGGGTTGTACTGCGATGTCCGCAGTCGCATGGCGTCCAGTTCCTGGCGGGCGGTCTTCCGCACGGTGGCGTCTTCGGCACTGTGAGCATCGACGAGCTGGCTCAGCAGATCCGGCCGCTCCAGCACGATGCAGCCGCGGGTAGTGGCCGCCGACAGCTTGCGGAAGTCCTGCATGAAGGGCGAGTTGAACTTCTCGCGCAGCGTACGGGATTCGTCGTGAATGGAATCGGTCGCAAACTGCACGATCGGGCAGGGTTCGATGCCACCCCAGGGATTGATGTGATGGCTGATGCCGGTGGCAGCCGGACACAGCGCCTTACCCTGACCATCGAAATACGCATCGATGATCACGATTGGCTTCTTCGCCCGCATCTCCACCACAAACCGGCGGGCACGCAGCTGCTGCTCCGGAGTAAGACACAAATCCGGGTTGGAATCCGGCCCCATGGGACGGTACACGTGAAACCACGTATACATCACGCCCATTTCGATCAGCCGGTCGATCCACTCTTCCGTCAGCAGGTCGTCGATGTTCGTCCGGCACAGGCTGGTGCAGACGCCCGTAAACACCTTGTTATTCAGGCAGTTCTGAATGCCCTCCATCGTGCGGTTGAGCACGTCGCTCCGGCCCCGCCGTTCGTTGGAGATGATTTCATTGCCTTCCACGCTGATCAGCGGGGTGACATTCCCCAGTTCCCGCAGCCGCTTTGCCTTTTCGTCGGTGATGAACTGCCCGTTCGTGAAGACCTGGAAGTAGCAGTCGGGATGGTTGGCAAAAATGTCGAGCAGCTGCGGATGCATGAACGGCTCGCCGCCCACAATTCCGAAAAACACGTTCCCCATGGCCCGGGCTTCGGCAATCAGCTTGCCCATGGCTTCCGGGGAGATCGTCTGCTGCTTCGCGGCCACATCAACCCAGCAGCCCTGGCAGCGAAGGTTGCAGCTGTTAATCACCGAGACATACAGAAACGGCGGAAAGACCTCGCCCCGCCGCAGCCGCTGTTTGTGCTTCTGCACGGAGCGCACACCACCCAGCCCCATGATCCGCACAAACTTCAGCAGCAGCCGCTTGTCCGTTTCAAACAGTGCCCGGCTGGCAAGTTTCAGCAGCATGTTGACCTCACATGGTTCCGGCAGGAAGCAGGGCAGGAGTCACCAGACAGCAGAAGCTGACCGGCCAGGGGGAAACCAGTGGAGCCCGGTTTCCCGATCGACCTTCAGCTGCCGATCAGTCCCGCAGCTCGTAGTCTTTTATCTTACGGTACAGAGTCCGCTCACCGATACCCAGCAGCCGGGCCGCTTCCTCCCGCTTGCCGTGGCACAGTTCGAGCGCCCGCTCGATATAGTACCGCTCCACAACCGACAGCGGTCGGCCGATCAGCGTGTCGGCCCCACCCACGACGGGGGGCGAACTCTCATCTCCCTCATCAGCGACCAGCTCGGCAATTTCTTCCGGCAGGTCGTCCACATCCAGCGAACCGTCCGTGTCCATCACGACCATTCGCTCCACGGTATTCCGCAGCTGTCGAATGTTTCCCGGCCAGTCGTAAGCCAGTATGGCCTGCCGGGCCGCCCGGGAAAATCCAATCGTCTCCTTGCCGCTGCGTTCCGACAGTTCCCGGCGGAAATGGTCCATCAGCAGCGGGATGTCGCTCCGTCGTTCACGCAGGGGCGGCAGCGAAATGCTGATGATATTCAACCGGTAATACAGATCGCGGCGGAACCGGCCATCTTCCACCATGGTTTTCAGGTCGGCATTGGTGGCAGCCACCAGCCGCACGTTGACGACAACTTCCTCGTTGGCCCCCAGCCGGGTGATCTTCCGATCCTCCAGCACACGCAGCAGTTTGATCTGCGTATCGACCGGCATTTCGCCGACTTCATCCAGAAACAGCGTTCCACCGTTGGCGTATTCAAACTTTCCCAGCCGTCGGGCTACCGCTCCGGTGAATGCCCCCTGCTCGTGACCGAACAGCTCGCTCTCCAGAATACTTTCAGGAATCGCTGAGATGTTCAGCGGGACGAACGGCTTGCTCTTGCGGGGACTGTTCTGATGCAGGGCCCGGGCCACCAGTTCCTTGCCGGTCCCGTTTTCTCCGGTAATGAGCACCGTGCTGTCGGTGGGGGCCACATGCTTCAGGGCCTCAATCACCTTCTGCATCTGCTGACTGCTGCCGACGACCCCCTCAAAGCCGAATCGTTCATCCAGCGACCGGCTGAGTTCCGCATTCCGCCGGATCAGCCGCAGCCGGGTGGAAGCCTTCGCCACCGCATTCCGCAGTTCTTTCACATCCAGCGGTTTGGGCAGATAGGTGTAAGCCCCGTGCTGCATCGCTGTGACGGCCGAGTTGATCGACCCGTGCCCCGTCACCACGATCACTTCCGCATCGGGCAGTTCTTCCTTCGTTTTACGAAGGATATCCAGCCCGTCGATTTCGTCCATCTTCATATCGGTGATGACGACGTCGAAATTCTCTCCCTCAATGATCGACACCGCGTGCCGCCCCGAAGTACAGACGGTACATTCCGCCCCCACCCGCTCGAGAATCTCGGCGACGGTCTGCGCATGCGCTTCGTCGTCATCCACAATCAGCACGCGAATGGGAATGCTGTTCAGATCAACCTGTTCGTCGTCGGTGGGCGACATGACCCTCAATACTCAGAAAAGGCCTGGTTGCGGTCAGGCAGCACGAATGTTTTTTTGCAGGCTCGGGAATTTCCGGCGTTCCGCTTCCCGCCAGCGGGTCGGCTTCTCAGCTGTCGGCCATTCAGCTGTCAGCTTCCGCCAGATCGGCTGGTTCAACGGAATCCCCCGCTGTGCCCGGACAGAGCAGGCTGACAGTGCAGCCCACCGCCAGATTCACCACCAGAGCGGCCGGGCCAATCCACTGAAAACTGACAGGATCATACCCTGTCACGGGGTTCGTTCCGAAAAGCGGGCCGGAAAATGCAATTAATGTGGCGGTAACCAGCCCGGCCACCGTGCCCGCCAGAACTCCCGGCACGCGGGAAAACGGAATGAACAGAGCATAGACAAACAGGCAGAAAATCGGCGTCACCAGCAGATTGACCGTCTTCTGCGTGACTTCGGTGATGTTCCCCGGAATGTTGCCAATGAACGAACTGCCGAACACCACCGTACCACCAATGACCAGTGCCAGCAGCTGGCTGGCCCGCACGTGTCCCTTTTCGGTTTCGGGCCGCAGGCCGAACCGGTCGAGGAAGTCGGTCATCACCACGGCGGTGATGGAGTTCACCCCCGAATCGATGCTCGACATGGCCGCGGCGAACATGGCCGCCACAACCAGCCCGGACACACCGGGCGGGAGATGGAACGAGATGAACCGCGGGAACAGGAGGTCCGCTCCGGCCCGCGGGTCGATTCCGGCCGGCAGTGCCGAGGAATGCTTCGTGAACCAGGCCAGCAGGGCAAATCCCACCAGCGTCAAAGTGATGGCCACCAGAGCCGAACAGGTCAGCTGCGCCTTCAGAGCCCGGCGGGCTGCGGAGGCATCTTCCGTCGCCATGAACCGCTGAACCGAAGTCTGGTCTCCGCCGATGGTGGCCACAAACCAGATGACCGTCGTCAGCAGCGAACCCACCACCGTCACCCGGGTGGAGGGATTGGTACTGAAGAACGGCTGGCTGTCCCATGCGGGATGCCATTCCGTGGGAATCCAGCCGAATCCGCCGAAATCCAGAGTAATCACGCCGATCACCAGCCACGCCCCGCCAAACAGCAGCACGGTCTGCAGGAAATCGGTAATGACCACCGCCTGCAGACCACCCAGTGAGGTGTATACGACCGACACCAGCCCGGTCACCAGCACAATGGTGGGAATCCAGGTCTTGTCGACCCCCAGCATGACGGTCATGGCTTCAGCCGCCAGATAGACCAGCAGAGACATCCACACCAGCCGCAGGGCGAGGAACATCACCGCACCCAGCAGGCGAATACTCAGCCCCAGCTTCTTTTCCAGCAGTTCATACGCACTCGTCACCCGCTGCTTCATATACACCGGCAGCAGCCAGAACGAGGTGATGCAGTAGATGATGGGCAGCCACAGAATCATCAGCATGCCTACCGGCCCCTTGCCGGCGACTTCTCCCGGCATGGAGAGGTAGCTGATCGTGCTCAGTAATGTGGCAAACAGCGATACGCCAATCAGCAGCGGGTTCATGTGGCCGCCGCCGGTGAAATACTCCGACGTGTCGTTCTGCCTGCGGCTGAACCAGTACCCCAGGGCGATTGTGCCGCCAGCGTAAGTGACAATGATGATCCAGTCGATCAGCACCAGTCCGCCGGTGGAAACCGCCTGGACTTCTTCCGCCGGCAGTTCCTCCGCGGCAGCCAGCGCCCCCGCCGGCACTATCAGCAGAAAAAATGTCAGGCAGAACAGCGACAGCAGGCACGGCAATCGAACGGGGCAGCTGCGGGAACCGGGATAAGTCATGCAGGATTCAGCCTTGCTGCGTCAGCGTATGAATGGAATCAGTGGAAAGCCCACTGTTCGAGGTCGTGCGGGACTCTGTTGACAGCGCGCCGTCGACAGAGCCCGTCCGCTGCCGGTCGCCAGTCAGCCTGTCCGCCGTCAGACGCCGAAGCAGCGGATTTCCCGCAGAAAACAGGGGATTCCTGCGGAATGGAACCGCCGGACGCCTCGTGCCGGCAGACCGGCAGGAGAGCAGGAAATCAGACTCTTCCCGCCGGCAGCAGAGGCTGCTCGCTCAGACAGACCAGAATGCCGGACCGGTACGAAAACCTGTTCTCAAACAGAATACCACGGTCAGACAGCTCAGCCAAACGGGCCAGCCAGGCATCCCGGGAGAAGGGTAACGGGAACAGGCCGCAGAACCGAATACAGGCCCCGCATGCTGCCCGGAACGCATATTTTGCCAAAGCGTCCTGAAGCATCGGGATTCTCCAGTCCGATACAGATAGTACCTGCCTGCACCAGTCTGTCCAACTGCCGGACAGCAGCCCCACAGAATACCGCCATCACCCGAGAGTCTCCTCGACCGACATCAGGCTTTCGCCGGACCAGTTGAAACCAGGACAGGATGGTTCTGTTTCAATCCGGCGGAGGCGCAGTCCTCTGACTGCGGATGCCGAGTCTGCTCTCAAACGGACATGGCAGAGGAAACCGAAGCCGCTGCATACTGCACGGATTCTCTGTTTCCCTGCCGCACTCCTGCAGCACGGCCCGCTGCGACGGACTTCGAAGCGGAACAATGCCAGCCCGGCCCGCGCCGACCGGCAGAAACTCCCGGAGATCTCCTGCTGCAGGACAAATGCGGCTGACAACGAACTCGCTGCCCTCCGCGATGCCCGGCCGCTTCGCACGCAACGGTTCGCTGTCAGCCTGCTGCCAGAATTACCCGCTAAACGCATTCTCGCCTGGGAGGAAACAGGATGAAACGCTTCAGCGTCCTACTGACTCTGTGCCTCTGCTCGCTGCCCGGATTCCGTCCGGTCTTCGCTGCGGAGCCAGTCGCAACGGCCAGCCAGCCGACAGCTGCCGCTTCTTGCCCTTACGTGCTGGATCGCAATAACAGCCGATCGCAGGCTGGTCTGGAATCGGATATCGATCTGTATTCCCTGCTGCCACAGCGGCCCGTCTTCCGCCGCATGCCCCGTCCCGACTGCATCGCCGGTGGCACTCTGCTCGATAT
>JAGQPV010000374.1 GCA_020426545.1 Planctomycetaceae bacterium | reverse complement strand
CACCAGCTGCTCCACCCGCTGCACATCGTCGGCCTGCAGGTCATCCAGCAGGCCACCGCGATACACCTGGCTCAACAGCCTGGCGAACTGCTGCCCGGGATCCTTTGCGAGATACTTCCGCAGCGCTTCCGCCACGCGGGGCAGCAGCAACCGGTCGATTTTGCCATCGACGAACCGCTGCCCGATTTCCAGTGCCCGCTCGCGGCTGGTGCCTAACGTGGTGATGGCCGCTGCCACCGCCAGATTGTCGTCCGATTCCAGCAGCCGCACCGCCACCGGCTCGGCCTTCGCCGGGTCAATCTGTGCCAGCAGAGACAGCGCATCACTGCGAACCGGCCCCTGCCGCGCATCCTCCGCCACGGCAGTCAGCTCATCCAGCACACTTTCCACACCGGGCGGCGTCATCCGATTGTTGAACGGAAGCCTCCGCGACCGCAGCAGCCCCAGGGCGGCCACAATCTCCCGCCGCTCCTCGACGGAACGCTCCGCTTCCGCCAGTGCTGCGGCCAGCACCCCGGCCACCGTATTCAGTCCGCTGGCCCCAATCGCTTCAATCACCCGCAGCCGCGTTTCTTCGTTCTCGTGCTGCATCAGCCGGGCGGCAATCGGAGCGAGTTCGGCAGTTTCCACCGCGCCCGCCAGGCCGATCGTTTCCAGAGCCGCCACCTGCGACTCCGCATCGGCCTGCGGGTGATTCTCCAGCCACTGCACCACCGCAGTCACCGGCACCGGCGGCTCCACCTGAATATTCCGATACGCCCGCAGCAGCCGCGCGGTCTCGGCATCGCTCAGCCCGGCCAGCAGCTGTTCGCTGCTCAGCAGCTTCTCATACACCACCGCCCCGTCCCGTGTCCGCAGGGCTTCCAGCGCGGCGACTGCTGTCTCGCGGCGGTTCAGCTGAGAACTTCCCGCCAGCACCAGCAGCCGCTCGAGCCCGGTCGTTCCCAGCCGCTCCAGCGCCCGCACGGTGCCATCGAACAGAAACGCATCCGAGCGGTCGCACCGTTCCAGCTGCCGCAGGAGGCAGGTGATCGCAATCGTGCGGCCAGAGCTGTCGGCCGCGGGCAGCTGCGAGGCCAGCCGCCCCACCATCAGCGCCATAGCCCGCTGCACCGTGGGGTGCTGTTCCTGCTCCAGCAGTTCGCACAGCCGTGGTACCGATACCGATTTCGGCTCCGCCGGTCGGGCGTGCCGGCTCAGTCCATCGGCCGCCAGCCGGCGCAGTTCGAAATCCTTATCCTCCAGCAACTGCACCAGCGTCTGTTCCACCGCCTGGTCATACAGCCGGCAGGCTCCGCCCAGGGCAATTGCCCGCGTCCGGGCCGGCAGAGAAGCATCCTCCATCAGCTTCAGGAAGTCCTGCCGGTGCGTTTCCCCCCGGCTGACCAGCTCCTGGAGGGCACGCATCCGCAGCTCGTAGTCCGCATGACCGAGTGTTTTCAGCAGTGTCTGGTCGTCAGCCCGTACCAGCTGTTCCCAGCGATCGGTAGAAGCCAATGGAATCGCCGGTGTGCCCGGCAGGCCACCCCAGCTCAACCGGTAGATTCTCCCGTGAGTCGAGTCACCCCACAGCTTGCCGGCACCCCCGCTGGCCGTTCGCCAATCGACGATATAAATCGCTCCATCGGGACCGTGAATCGCCTGGCAGGGGCGGAACAGGTCATCGTCCGATTCCATCAGCACGAACTGCTTCACCACCCGGAACGTGCTGCCCGCCCGTTCCAGCTCATACGCCCGCACCATGCGGCGGTACACATCGGCGTAAATCAGCAGGCCCCGGAAGAACCCGGGAAACTGCTCGCTGCTCACAATCAGCAGCCCGGCTGGAGAACCCCGGCCCGTCTTCAGCATGGCCGGCATTTTGCCGGGTCGTTCGCCGGAAACCGCTCCCCGGGCATGATCGGGCCGGCAGCACACCGCCCCCGGCAGCAGCCGCCACCCGTAATCGGCCGCTTCCTGCACATGCAGCAGCCGGCAGCCCTGAAACCGCGAACCATCCTCGTTGTCGTTGTCCACATGAAACATGTTGAACACATCATCGAAGGCCACATCGCGGTACGGGTTGCGAAACCCGCGGGCGTATTCGCTCAGCTGCGATCCATCCGGCTGCATCCGGAACAGCGCACCGGTGCGCAGCACAGTCGCCCGGGAACCATCGCTGCCTTCGCCCCGGTTGTCGTCGTCTCCACTGGTGACGAACAGCCAGCCATCGTGCCCGAGCGTCAGCCCGGAAACCTGGTGATGATGAAACCCGCACAGCCCGCGGACAATCTCCTCATGCACATCGAACGGGCCCCCGGGAGTCGACTGCCGGCGACGCACCACATGCCCGATCGACGGCAGATAGACCCAGCCCTCATGCAGCAGGGCCATCGACGGAATTTCCAGGTCGTCCATCAGCACGCTGAAGCGGTCGTACGTGCCGTTCCCGTCGGTATCGTCCAGCCGCTTCAGCACATCGAGCGTGGGTTTGATCATCCGGTTGACGGTGCCTGTCGTCCCGTCGCGGAACGTGACCTCATACGTTGTATGGTGGGCTTCCGGTGCCTGCCGCCATTCCAGCACATGCGGCCGCCCCAGCCGGTCAAAATTGAGCGAGACCGGGTCAATCACCACCGGGGCTTCAGCGGCAATCTCCACCTTCAGCCCGGCCGGCGTGCGAATGCCGGCCAGTACGGGGTTCTGTGTTCCCTGGTCGATCATCCGCACCCAGCCCGGCGCGGGGCGGGCCGGGTATTCGTTCTCCTGCCAGTCATCACCCGGCAGGTTCGGCGCGGGGACCGGCTCAATCGCTCCGGCCGGCAGCGGAGACAGCACCACCGCAACGGTAAGGACCAGCAGCAGGCCCGAGGCCCAACCACCGCGAAAACGAGACACCACATTCACAGGCATGAGCGGCTTCCTCAGAGATGCGAATTGCCGGCAGTACCGCCCGCCAGGCAGCACACCGGGCGGTAGCCTGGTCCATGGTACAGTGCCCCTGCAGCCGCGCAAACCAACAGCACGCTACCAGCCGGTACAATCCGCACAGGAGAGGAAGTCTGCAGCTTCTGCCGGAAAGCGGTGAACCATTTCCCGCAGTCCGCGTTATTGCAGCAGAGCCGGGCGCTGCATGTTGCATAGTTGCAACACGCTCGCAGTGCCTGTCCGAATGACCCGCGAGGGTTTGACCTGAACGAGCCTGGCTGGCATGTCACCCCATGCGCTGCAGGGTTTCTACCAGGGTTCCGAACAGTCGCGCACCAGCGGAGACGTTCTGTGCAGGCGTTCTTTGAGAAGTGCATTTCCGGGCCGACGCTGCCAGCCACCATCCTGGCTGGTTTCAGCATGCTGTACTGGCTGCTGGTGATTGCCGGCACGGCCGACCTCGACTCGTTCGATATCGATCTGGATATCGACATGGACGGAGACGCCGGTTCCCTCGTCAGTGTGGGACTGGTGCCGCTGAGGTTTCTGAACCTCGGTCGGGTTCCGCTCATGCTGTGGCTGAGCATCTTCGCTCTGACGATGTGGATGATCTCGATGGTTCTGGATCACAACCCGGCACCAGCGACCCCGCTGCTCGAATTTCAGGCCTTTGTTCGAAATACCGTCCTGGCACTGGTGGCTGCCAAACTGCTGACCAACCCCCTGCGGGATCGCTTCGACCCCGTGGAACCGGATTCCGCAGCTCAGCTCATCGGCCGCACATGTGAAATTGTCAGCACACAGGTCACTGCCGCACACATCGGCCAGGCCCGGCTGATCACCGAGGCAGCTCCTCTGCTGCTGAATGTAAGGGCTGCCACGGCAGAGCACCCGCTGGCACGCGGTGACGCGGCCGTTATTACCGCGTACGAAACAGACCGCAACACTTTTCTTGTCGCCCCACAAACCGGGGAGGAACACGCATGACATCCGGACTTACCCAGCTGGCAGTTCTCGACGAGCTGATGGGAGCCGTGGGAGCAGGCGGCATCGGCATCATCATCGTGCTGCTCGGCTTCGCCTTTGCCTTTTCCCGGTTCTACCGCAAAGTCGGGCCGGAGGAGGCGATTGTCCGTTCGGGTGCGGGCGGGCTGAAAGCCGCCTCCGGGGCCGGCATCTGGGTGTACCCCATCATGCACCGGGCCGATCAGATGGATCTGTCCGTCAAGCGGATCGAAATCTCCCGCCGGGGCCTGGCCGGGCTGATCTGCCGGGACAACATCCGGGCCGATATCGAAGTCGCCTTCTTCGTCCGGGTGAACAACACCCGCGACGCCATCCTCAACGTGGCCCAGTCGCTGGGCTGCCGGCGGGCCTCCGAACGGACCGCCCTGGTCGAACTGTTCGATGCCAAGTTCTCCGAAGGCCTCAAGACCGTCGGCAAGCGGTTCGATTTCGTCGAACTGTACGAGGAACGGGACAAGTTCAAGGAACAGATTCTCTCGGTCATCGGCACCGACCTGAACGGTTACGTGCTCGACGACTGCGCGATTGACTTCCTCGAACAGACTCCCGTCGAGATGCTCAATCCGCAGAACATTCTCGATGCGGAAGGTATCAAGAAGATTACCGACCTCACCGCCCGCGAGCTGATTCTGGCGAACCAGATCAACCGCGATAAAGAAAAGGTCATCAAGAAGCAGGACGTGGAGGCGCAGGAAGCCATCTACGAACTCGAGCGGCAGCGGGTGGAAGCTGAAGAAAAGCAGAAGCGGGAAATCGCCTCGCTCACCGCCCGCGAAGAAGCCGAATCCGCCCGAGTGCAGCAGGAAGAAAAGCTGAAGGCCGAATCGGCCCGCATCCGCACCGAAGAAGAAGTGCAGATTGCCGAACAGAACCGCGACCGTCAGGTGATCGTCGCCCGCAAGAACAAAGAGCGGACGGACGCTGTCGAATCCGAACGGATCGAGAAGGACCGCCTGCTGGAAGTCACCGAGCGGGAACGGATCGTGGGCCTGGCGGTCATCGAAAAAGAGAAGGCCATCGAAACCGAGAAGCGGAACATCCAGGAAGTCATCCGCGAACGGGTCGTGGTCGAACGGGCCGTGGTGGAAGAACAGGAACGCATCAAAGACACCGAAGAATTCGCCGGTGCCGACCGTCTCAAACAGGTGACTGTCACCCGCGCCGAGATGGAAGCCCAGGAGTCGCTGGTGAAAACGGTCAAACAGGCCGAAGCACAGAAGGCCGCTGCGGAACTGCGTGCCGAGCAGCTGGTCGTGGAAGCCGAAGCCGACCGGGCCGCCGCCGAGAAGAAGACGCTGGCGACCAAGATGCTGGCCGAAGCCCGCACGGCCGACGAAGCCGCTGGCGGCCTGGCCGAAGCCCAGGTAATTTCCGCCAAAGCGGAAGCCCTCGAGAAGCAGGGAACCGCCGAAGCAGCCGTCCTCGAGAAGAAGGCCGTGGCCGAAGCCCGCGGAATGGAAGCCCGTGCTGCTGCCGTGGAGAAGGAAGGCATGGCCGAAGCCTCCGTCATGCAGCAGAAGTTCCAGGCCGAAGCCACCGGCATCGAGGACAAGGCCAACGCGATGAAGCTGTTCGACGAAGTCGGCCGCGAGCACGAGGAATTCAAGCTCAAGCTGAACAAGGAAAAGGACATTGAGATTGCCGCGATCGACGCCCAGCGGGGCATCGCCGAGTCGCAGTCGGAGATTGTGGGCCAGGCCCTGAAGTCCGCCCGGATCGACATCGTCGGTGGCGAAACCACCTTCTTCGACCGGATTGTCGATTCCATCAAGGGCGGCAAGTCCATCGACCGCTTTGTGGACAACAGCCGCACCGTCACCGGGATTCGGGACACCTTTTTCAACGGCAATCCCGACTACTTCCACGATCAGCTGACGGGCTTCGTCTCCCGGTTCAACATGAGCTGGGACGACGTTCGCGATCTGTCGGTTTCCGCCCTGCTGATGCGGATGCTGGCCACCCAGCCGGACGGCAGCACCCGCTCCGAGCTGGAACGCCTGCTGACCATGGTCCGCGGAGCGGGCCTGGCCGATCAGAAGGTGGCCACCCTGAAAACCACTGCCACGACCTCCGGCAGCTGAGGCCCCGCGGCTGTCATCTGTCTCCCGCAAGCTGACTCCAGCAACGGGAGACACACTCTCTTCCTCCCCTCTCCC
>JAGQPV010000373.1 GCA_020426545.1 Planctomycetaceae bacterium | reverse complement strand
CCCGTTTTATTGCCGCCGTTTACTGAATCCTCTCCCGATCTGTTTCCGCAAAAGCCGGCCCTTCCGTCGGACTGGAAAAATCGGGTGGCGTACTGCGGCCAGTCTGCCGATCTCTGGACGGGACGGGCTCTGTCTCGATCCGCTGTTCATATCAACCCTTTCTGATGGCGCGCCGGCCCGACACCGGCAAATTCCATCCGGTCGAATTTCCGGATACAGAAGCTCAGTCCCGCCAGTATCTGGCTGGAGCAGGGCCGACCAATAATCTCTGTGAAAAACCGGAATCTGTACCGGTTTTGGTGTTGCGCAGCACCAGATTCGTCCCCATACTGTTTACTGAAACGAGAAGCTGGGTCCGCGGAACAGACTGAGAACGCCATGAGGCCGGATCAGTCAGCATGAGCCGGTTTAAAGGTGGCTACCTGAAAAACCATGACTCTGTTCTCCTGCCCGGTTTCTCCCGTCGAAGCAGCCAGGTCAGACAGCAGCCAGCGGATGGCTCTTTCGACCGGCAACCGGCGCAGAACTTATGACATCATCTTCGTCCCGGCATTCTTCTTCCGGCCCTTCAGCGGCTGCCACCGGCTTCCCCTTCCAGGAAGGCCCGGCTGCCGCCAGCGGACCAGAGACGGTCATCAATCCGGAAGGCCGCAACCAGGACGTTCCCGCTGCCGGCAGCAGCCAGGTTACCCCGGGTTCCAGTGTCTGGAACCGCCTGTTCCCCTCGGCGGTCGATGAGGACGTCAGTCCGCAGGCCGCAGCCGGCTTCAAGCTCGAGCATTTCGTGATCGAGCAGCGGATCGGCGTGGGCGGAATGGGGGCTGTCTTCCGTGCGCTCGATCAGCGGCTGCAGCGTGTCGTGGCCCTCAAGATTCTGGGGCCGGCCGCTTCCCGCGATCCCTCTTCGGTTTCCCGTTTCCAGAACGAGGCCCGTTCAGCGGCCCGGCTGGATCATGACGGAATTGCCCGGGTGTTTTACATCGGGTTCGATCAGGGTCTGCATTTCATTGCCTACGAGTACATCGTCGGTTCCAACATTCGGGATCTGATTCGTGTCCGCGGGCAGATCGACCCGGCCGAAGCCCTGCATTACACCATGCAGATTGCCATTGCCCTGCGGCACACCACCGCGGCCGGCATCGTGCATCGGGACATTAAACCGTCCAACGTGATTGTGACCCGCACCGGCGTGGCCAAACTGGTCGATCTTGGCCTGGCCCGCAAGGATGCTCAGGATTCGCTGGGCGAACTGACGCTGGCCGGCACCACTCTGGGCACCTTCGATTACATCGCACCGGAACAGGCCCGCGACCCCCGCACGGCCGATGTGCGGAGCGATATTTATTCGCTGGGCTGCACGCTGTACCACATGCTCACCGGAGAGGCTCCCTACCCGGAGGGCACGGTGATGCAGAAGCTGCTGGATCACCAGGGGAAGGAAGCACCCAACCCGGCCCTGAAAAACCCGCGGGTGCCGCAGGCACTGACGCTGGTGGTTCAGAAGATGATGGCCAGCGATCCCCGCAAACGGTACTCCACACCCGACGACCTGATTCACGACCTGCTCGTGCTGTCCAGTTCCTCCGGGCTGCGGCCTCCGTCGGTCGATGGTTCCGTCTGGTCGACTCTGCGTCAGATTCGTCCGCCATTCTGGGAGCGTCACCTCGGCTGGATGATTACCGCAGCCGCGCTGCTGGCCATTGTGGCTCTGCTCGACCGGTTCCCCTCCGCGGAACAGGTGGTGGAAGTCCCCGGACGGCAGCCCACGGGAAGCCTGTCTCAGCCGGTCGATGCGTCCGATACCGCTGCCGCCGTGGCTGGCACCCCCGCCGGTGGCCAGACCAGCAGGCTCCGCCCGTCGGCCCAGCTGCCGCTCAGTTCTGATGATCTGCCGGACCAGCCGATTGATCTGCGGTCACAGGGCAACCCGCTGGCAGTCCCCCCGGCCGACGCCATCGCCGGCGGACTGGCGCATCCTCCCCGTGAACTCGAACAGCCACTGAAGGGCAGCGAGAACGAACTGCCCGAACCGCTGCTGGCCTCCCGCGAAAATCCGCGTGGCCGGACGGCGATCTCGCCCCCCGTCCTCTTTGACGACCGGGAACTGGATCCGCTCAGCCAGAAGCCAACCCGCACCGGAACGAGTACCACTCCCGAACTGCCGGGTCCGGTCACTCCGCCAGCTGACGACACCCGCACCACAGCCGCTCCTCCGTCAACCACGGACCGGACCCGCTCCGGCGGTCAGACAGAAACACCGGCCCGGCAGCCCGAGACACCGGCCGAAACCGCAGTGGCCACGGCCACACCGGGTGAACGTGTCCCGATGGATCCGGCCAGAACCACGACCGATTCCTCCACCGGGCAGGGGACTGTGGAAACCCGACCGGTCGCCGAACCGGCCGACGAGCGGGCCGGCACCATTGCCCTGTGGACGGGTGACGGGTCCGAACCCAGAACCTTCCGCACACTGGAAGCCGCCTGCGAAGAAGCCCGCGACGGCAGCGTGATCGAACTGAACTTCAGCGGAGTCCGTTCGGGAATTTCCGAGAAGCCGGTCCGCATCAGCGGCAAGGAAATTACCATTCGGGCCGGGCGCGACATGATGGGCCGCAGGTACCGTCCGCTGGTGCGGTTCGTCTCGCCGAAGTCGGCCTCGAACGCCGAAACCCGCATGTTCACCGTCATCGACGGCTCCGTCAATCTGATCAATCTCGATCTGGAACTGGTGATCGAACAGGGGGCCGACCCCGTTCGCCAGTGGTCGCTGCTCTCATTGCAGGGTCCGCAGCACGTGGGCCTGCAGGGCGTGAACATCAGCGTGGTCAATCCCGGGGCCCAGGCGTCCGTCTGCATTGCGGAACTGGTTTCCGCGCCGGGCCGTCCCCTGAATTCCATGGGCATGATGAACCAGGGCACGGAATCCACCGGTGAAAAATTCGAGATCGAACTGACCGACAGTTTCGTCCGTGGCCGCGTCGATTTCGCCGTGCTGCGGCACACCCAGCCGGGCAAACTGCGGATCGAACAGTCGGCCCTGGCCATCAGTGGCACCCTGCTGCGGTCTCTGGGAGACCTCCGCGCTCCCGACGGCGGCTCCGAAGTCGAACTGCAGCTGGGGCACGTGACCTGTGCTCTGGGCGAAGGTCTGGTGCGGATCGAAACGGGCGATGTCCCCCAGGAATCGGTCCCGCTGCGAATTACCGCCCGCAACAACATTATTGCTTCGGCCGCTCCGACGTCCTCACCGGTGCCGGTCATCGGCATGGCGGGCAGCACCGATCCCCAGGACTTCCGTCAGAAGCTGCACTGGAGCGGGCAGAACAATTTCTACGATCGCTTCCCCGTCTTCTGGACGATCTCCAGCACACGGGGCACCACCACGATCGACCCGATTCGCTTTGAAGAATGGAAGCGGCTGTGGGCCTCTCTGTCTTCCACGGCGGAGATCGCCGCCAGCGACGAATCGCTGCACTGGCTGACCGACTGGCGGGATGCCAGCCCGGGCGAACTGTCACCGTCCGACCTGGCCCTCGATGACAACGTCGAACGGAATGCGGCCATCTCCGGTGCCACCGACGGCACCGACGCGGGAGCCGATCTGTCCCGCCTGCCGGAACTGCTGCTGGACGGAACATCCCTCCAGGACCCGACCGGCAAGCCCGCCCCCTGACGTTTCGCCCGCTCCGCAGCGGGCAGGGCAGTCAGAGTACGGGCCCGCAGGGACTGACAGAACCTTCGCCAGGGGAT
This sequence comes from Planctomycetaceae bacterium, assembly GCA_020426545.1. Lineage (GTDB taxonomy): Bacteria > Planctomycetota > Planctomycetia > Planctomycetales > Planctomycetaceae > JAGQPV01. The sequence goes on along the minus strand of JAGQPV010000373.1, from coordinate 2,345 downwards.
AAACTGTTCCTGTGCCATGCGGCTGCGGGAAGATTGCCCCGGTTCCGCCCTGAAGTTCTGCAGTCGCTGCCTCTGTTCTGACAGTCTGGTGTTTGTGATGTCCGCTGACTCCACCCCTCCCGCTGATACCGGGTCTGCCGTGCCCGCCGCCGAAGATGCGTCCGCGGAGGCACCCGTGGAAACACCACCCGCCGCTCCGCGGCCGTCCATTGCCGAGCTGACCCGCGACGGGCTGATTGAATGGCTGGCGGAGCATGGTCAGTCTTCCTTCCGGGCCGACCAGCTGCGCCGCTGGCTGTTCGGCAAACGGGTGACGTCTTTCGAGGAAATGCACGACCTGCCGGCCGCGGTTCGCGAGGCGCTGGAGCAGGAGTTCTGCCTGTTCGCCGCGGAACTGGTGGAACACCGCGTGGCCTCCGACCAGACGGAAAAACTGCTGCTCCGCCTGCACGACGGCCAGCACGTGGAATGCGTGCTGATGCGGGAAGGCGCCCGGCGAACGGTCTGCATCAGTACGCAGGCCGGCTGCGGCATGGGGTGCGTGTTCTGTGCCAGCGGCATGAATGGCCTCAAGCGGAACCTGACTCACGGAGAAATTCTGGAACAGGTCCTCCGGCTGGACCGGCTGCTGCCCGGCACCGAGCGGATTACCAACCTGGTGGTGATGGGCATTGGCGAGCCGCTGGCCAACCTGCCGAACCTGCTGCCCGTGCTGGAGACGCTCAACGAGAAGGGCGGCCTCGGTCTGGGTGCCCGCCGCATTACGATTTCCACCGTCGGCCTGCCCGACCGCATTCGCGAGCTGGCCGACTTTGGCCGGCCGTTCAACCTGGCCGTCTCGCTGCACGCGCCGAACGACGAACTCCGCACGCAGATCGTGCCCGTCAACCGGAACATCGGCATTGCCGCCATTCTCGAAGCGGCCGACGACTATTTTGACCGCTCGGGCCGCCGGGTGACCTGGGAATACGTCATGCTCAAGGGCGTGAACGACCAGGACTCACACGCCCGCGAGCTGGTTTCACTGCTGCAGGGCCGCGTGGCCCATGTGAACCTGATTCCCATGAATGCCGTGGCCGAACTGCCCTACTGCGAGCCCGGCGAACCCGACAGCCGCCGCTTCCTCGCGATTCTGGAAGCAGCCGGCCTGCCCGCCACCATTCGCAAACGCAAGGGCGAAGACATCGACGCCGCCTGCGGCCAGCTGCGGCTGAAACACGAGGAAACCGTCGAACTCAAGGCCTGAAGTTTCGCCCGGCATGTTCGATGATCGGCCCGCTGCCTGGCAGCTTTCAGGTGGTGAGTTCCTTTGCACGGGAAAGACCGCCTGTCATGTTCGCCACGGCCAGCCGCCAGCCAGCACATTTCCCCTGCGACAGCGGGCGCTGGCTGAGGCTGCTCCTGGTCATGCTGCTGCTGTTGTTCACCGCAGGCCCCCCGGTGCCGGCCGCCCCGGCTGTCCCCGCCGGGACTGGCCTTGAAGACGAGGCAGCTGCTGACGACGCACCCCGGCCAGGCCAGGTCCGTCTGCTGTATCGCCGGCAGCACACCGCGCGGGAGGAAGCGGCCGGAAGCGAATCTGCCTGGAGCGTGCGGGAACTGCGATTCTCGGCCGATGGCCGCCAACTGCTGACCCGGGCCGAACCCTCCCGTCCCGACCAGCCCCGCGAACTGCTGCTGTGGGATACGGCCACCGGGCGGGTGCTGTCCCGCATCCACTGCGGGCCGGGCCGGCTGAATTCATGCGACCTGTCGGCCGATGCCACCCAGCTGCTGGCCGGAGCCGCCCCGGCTGAGGAGGCAGCGGGCGGTGAAATTCGCCTGATCGATGTGGCCAGCGGCGAAGTTCGGCAGCGGCTGGAATCCAGCGATGGCCTGGCCCGCTTTCTGCCGGGCGGTGGCGAACTGCTGACCGTCACCCGCTTTCTCACGGGCGATGTTCTCCGCCGCTACCGGACCGACACCGGCCAGGAAACGGCCCGCAGCATTCTCCCGCTGAGCTACCGTCTGCACATCGCTCCGGCTGGCGATCTTCTGCTGTCGGCCTCCAGCCAGCGGGATCCCCGTTTGAAACTCATCGAAGCCAGCACCGGCCGGCAGCTGGCGGTCCTCACGGGCTGCACCCGCACTCCAGCCGCGATGGCCATTTCGCCGGATGGTTCCGTCTGCGGGGCCTCCGCCGGCAACGGACAGGTTCTTGTCTGGGAACGGGATACCGGCCTGCTGCTGCACCGGCTGGAAGGCCATGCCGGCCGCACCACCGCGCTGGCTTTCTCGCACGACAGCCGCCAGCTCGCCTCCGCCGGGTCCGATGGCACAGTCCATCTGTGGCATGTGGCTTCCGG
>JAGQPV010000372.1 GCA_020426545.1 Planctomycetaceae bacterium | reverse complement strand
ATGGCGACACGGTCGAAGTCCTGGCGAATTGTCAGCCAGATATCTTCTCCCATCGAGATGCCTTTGGTGGCATTAATACTGTCGCCCAGCACATGCGGCTGATAAGACGGCAGATACCAGCCCCGCCCGGTGAAGGGGTAATTCTCGAAGATCATAATGGGGTTGTCGGTCTTGGCGGCCCAGTCGGCCCGCAGCCGGGCCAGTTCCTGCTGGTTTTCATAAGTCGGCCGGCGGCCACCGACAATGATCACGACAACATTCGGTTCCAGCTTCTGAATCTTCTGCGGGGGCAGAGTGTAAACGCCGTAGGCGCAGCAGGAAATCTTTTTATCGGGGTGGGTTTTCCGCACCTCTTTCGCCACGCGGTTAACGAAAGTCCAGACGTAATCCGACAGCCGGCCACGGTCGGGCCGCTCGGGCGTGTCTTTGCCTTCACACAGCGGGCACTGGCAGATGGCGGTATAACCATCGGGCGGCATGACGGACACAATATCAGTGTCGTAATGGTCGAACTGAGCCCGCACATATTTGACCGTCGCGTCGATCAGCCCTTCATTTTCATAACATAACTGATTCAGCCGCTGGCCGGGCTGGGTCTGGCGGCGTCCACCGTACAGAGCGAACCATTCGGGGTGAGCCTCAAAGATTTCATTCCGGTGGGTCATGGTGTCGAGGCCGTGGGCCGTCTGGATTCCATTGACGTCCCGCGTTCCCAGCCGCATGGCCCACATGGCGGTGTCGAGGCCGTATACTCCGAAGCGAATGTTGAACTGCCGGACGGGGAAATCGGGCTGAACGGTCTCGTCGAGGGCGGGCAGGGCAATGGTGGCCTGTCGCGGCACGACTTCGCCCAGTTCACCCGGCTGATACCACCGCACGCCGAGGCTTCTTAAGAAACCGCAGACGGCGTTGAAGGAACCCCGTTCGTCGAAGCTCCACACGGTCATGGTTTTTTCGGTCGTTTCGGTTCCCTCCGGCAGGCCGATGTCGGCAGGCATCCGAATCTGGTTCTTGTACATGCCCCCGTTGGGCACGCCCCACTTCGCCCCGGTGATTTCGTCCCACTCCCGCTGCAGTTTGCCGGTCGCGCGGTCGTTGTTGTTCTTCGCCCACGGTTCGACGGGCACGAAGTCCGTGTCGTCGCCGGTCAGCACGAGCCAGCCATCGCCGGAAACCATGCGGTAGGCGCCGTACTTCAACTTGTCGGGAGTGACCTTCAGCCGGTCGGTATGCGGGCTGCGGCCCACATACACCTGCACCGGCACGTTGCCGGCCGGCTCAAAGCGAATGGGCAGCCGGGCTCCGGAGATCTTTTCGATGTAAGTCTGCAGTTCGTGGGCGGCCAGGCGGGTACTGCGGGCCGGGGTGGTGGAAATGATGATTTCCGCCTGCGGCTGGCCGTCTTTCACGAGGAACTGTTCCGCGGTAAAGCCGGGCACGGCCAGGGCACCAAGGAGCAGCAGGAACGTCTTGGTGAGCGTCGATCGATTCAGCATGAGGGTTTCCAGCTTCCGGAATTTCAGGAGGCAGACGCAGTTTGGCCGCAGCCACCGGTGCGGGCCAGGCATGCCGCTGCTGCAGGGTGGGGGAACAGGACAGGGCGGGGTGTGGTGGAATGCCGTCCTGGCTGTTCCGGGGTGCAGCAGCTCGATGATACCAGGGAGATGGGGGTTTCTGCACGCTGGCGGGACTGCGGGATTTTCCGGCGGTGAAAAGCAGGGAAGAATTCGCCGGGAGGGGGCGGTGTGCATCTCTTGCCCTTGCCCCGGCAGGCAGATTCTCCATACTCAACCAGATACCAACACCGGGAGTGACTGAACCGGAGTCCTGGCCTCGGACCACATCATGAGGTTGATCCAGTGGCTTCCCGCGGGAAGCTGCGGCCTGAGACAGGTTCCGGACTGTCACTGAAAGGAAAAGTGCCATGCAAGCGGCAAAAGAAAAGGTCGTCAGCATCAATTACGAGCTGAAGGACGATCAGGGGAATGTGATCGACAGTTCTGAAGGTCGCGCCCCGCTGGCCTACCTGCATGGAGCGGGGAATATTGTGGTCGGGCTGGAGCGCGAGCTGGAAGGGAAATCGGCCGGCGACAGCTTCGAGGTGTGCGTCGCTCCGGCGGATGGCTACGGCGAACGGATGGACGAACTGGTGCAGCCCGTGCCCCGGGAGAACTTCCCCGACCCTGGTGAGGTGACGGTGGGTTCGCAGTTTCAGGCTCAGACCCCCGATGGCCCCCGGCTGATTACCGTGGTCGGTGTGGATGAGCAGAACGTGACGATCGACGCCAACCATCCGCTGGCCGGTCAGTCGCTGAACTTCACCGGGGAAGTGGTCGACATCCGCGATCCCACGGCGGAGGAACTGCAGCACGGCCACCCGCATGGCCCGGGCGGTCACGAGCACTGACAGACAGCCTGATTCTGCTCCTGTGCCGCGGGTCATTCCCGCAGGTCAGGCTGTTTCCGCATCGGCAGCAACGGGCCGGTCCTGCGGCGCGGGCTGTACCGCAGCGGCAGGGGTGGCCTCAGCTGCCACCGCAGCACGGGCGGGAAGCCGGTGCATCAGCCACAGCACGGCGGGGTAGGTCACCAGCCCGCCCAGCAGTCCCAGAATCAGCGAGCCGAGCAGCAGCGGGCGGCCGCCCGCCTGCCACACGGTGTGCATGGCCGCAAACCCCAGCTGGAAGGAATCGGCTTCGATCAGGGCGACCAGCTGCTGCTGCTGCAGACCGCCGGGAACCAGCAGCAGGCCGACTCGATAACTCAGCCAGAACAGCGGGAGGATCGTCAGCGGGTTCGACCAGTAGACGAACAGCATTGCGGCTGGCGTGCTGAACCGGAACCAGCGGCGTGTCAGCAGGACGATCAGTCCGATGAGGACACACTGCAGGCCGACAGCCGGCGTGCAGCCAACGAACGTACCGAGGGCCGCCCCGGCTGCCGTTTCGTGCGGGGTGGACCCGTGGATTGCCGCGTGCCACATCCGGCGGAACAGGGCCCGCAGCGTGCCCGGCTGGTGGTTGAACTCTTGCCCGCTGGTTCGCCGGCGCCGGCTCCCCGGGATCAGCCGGAAGTACCTCCAGCCGGTGGGGCGGGGTGAGGCGGGTGCGTCTGCATTCATGCGGAACTTCAACGTGGTGGGCGTGACTTTGCTGCGGTCGTGATGTTGCTGTGGTCGTGATGTTGCTGCGGCCGGTGAACAGGACGGCTGCCAGCCGCAGGGCCTGTGGTAACCGAATGCGGTAACAGAATCGGAGCCGGCTGCCACCGAACGGCCCCGGCCAGACACCGGCGAGGTCACAGCCCGAATTAGATTCAGCGGGAACAATAACTCAGCAGGCAGAGGCCAGCCAAGTCCAATGACCCTCCGGCCGGGCCGATTGGGGAGAAACCCTGGAGTTCCACCACCGGGTGAATTTCCCCGGGGTGCGGTGTGGTGAAGGTCTCCGTGGTTTGTCTGTGGTCTACAGGCGGATACACTGAAAGTCCGGGCCTGCCGCCGCTGGCCACGTTCAGGCGGGCTGAATCAGCTGATCTGTCCGTCCGCTGTGTGAGGCCAGGCATTCCGTTCCGGCCGCCAGCCCGGGACGCAGACGACGTGTGGACCCCGCATGCAGTTCAACCGGCTTGTCACCGAGCTCTCGTTACCTGTTCTGATTGTGGCCCTGGGCACGGGCGGGCTTGCCTGGCTGAGTGCGGGGGATGCTCCACCCGCCCGCGTGATCCGGCAGCCACCCCCGCTGCCCGTCGAGACGATCATCCTGCAGCCCGATGTGCCCGGGTTTCAGATTCAGGTCAGCGGGAATGTGGTGCCCCATCGGGAAGTCACTCTGTCGACCGAAGTGGCCGGCGGCGTGGTGTTCAAGGGGGAAGGTGTTGAGGGCGGCCGGCATGTTCGCGAGGGAACGCCCCTGCTGCAGATCGACCCGGTGCGGTTTGAACTGCTGGTGAAAGAGCTGGGCAGCGAGCTGGAACAGGTGGTGGCCGATCTGCGGCAGCTGTCGACCGAAGAGCAGGGGATTAATGCTCTGATTGAGCTGGTGCAGCGGGAGGCGGAAATCGCCACCGCGGCCTCCCGCAGGCTGGCGGCCCTGGCCGTCAAAGGTGTGGCCACCGATGAAGACCGGGACATCGTTGAGCGGACGGAGCTGCAGGCGAGGAACACGCTGCGGGTGCTGCAGAACCAGCTGTCGCTGATTCCCGTGCGGCGGGAGCGGCTGGAGGCCCAGAAGAAGCTGATTGAACTGAAGCGGCAGCAGGAGCAGCTCAACCTCGACCGCTGCCGGTTTGTGGCCCCGTTCTCCGGCACGCTGTCGCAGGTTCATGTCGAACGGGGAGACCATGTTCAGGCGGGGGACCCGCTGCTGACCCTGGAAGATACCTCGTCGGTCGATGTGGAATGCAGCCTGCAGATGGAGGACCTGTACTGGCTGTGGAATTCGGCGGGCCGGTCGCCCGGGAACCGCAGCCGGAACACGGCAGCTGAAGAGTTGCCCCCCGAAGACATGTCAGCTGAAGACAGGCAGGAGCCCGGCAGTGGCCAGGTGAGCGAGCAGTCAGCATCTCCGCCGGCGGGCGCCTCGATCGCGGACGACAGGGCTGCCGGTGCAGAGACAGATACAGAACCAGAGGCCGGGCAGGTCTATGAAGTCCCGCAGGCTGCGGCGCGGGTGACGGCCAAAGTGGCCGGGCAGGAGTTTCACTGGGAGGGCCAGCTGTCCCGTTACCAGGGACAGGGCGTGAACCGGAGGACGCGGACCGTGCTGTGCCGGGTGACGGTGGACCGACCCGTGCGGGAGGGGGCCGGCGACGGGCCACCAGCCCTCTTGCGGGGGATGTATGTGACCGTCACCGTGGACGTCAGGCCGCAAATGCGGCTGCTGCAGATTCCCGCTGCCGCGGTGCAGCCGGACGGCCAGGTGCTGACGGTGGAGGAGGGGCTGCTGCGGGTGCATTCCGTACAGATTGCCCGGCAGCTGCCCGAGAGCGTGCTGGTTCGGGCGGACTCCACCGACCTGAAGCCGGGCGACCATCTGGTGGTGACTCAGGTGACCACGCCACTGGACGGCAGCCGGGTCCGCGAGCTTCCCGAAGAACCCGACACCTCATCGGCCGTGACTGGCCTGCCGGATGCGGCACCATGAGGCCGGTGATCGCCTGGGCGATTCGCAATACGCCCCTGATGAATACGCTGATGGTCACGGTGCTGGTGGTGGGCATCGGCTGCATGCTGAAGCTGCGCCGCGAGCGGTTTCCGGAATATCGTCCCGATGAAATCAACATCTCGGTGGCGTATCCCGGGGCCGCTCCGGAGGAGACGGAAGAGGCGATCTGTCTCAAGGTGGAAGAGGCCATCCGCTCCATTGTGGGCATTCGCAAGGTGGTGTCCTCCGCCCAGGAAGGCAGCGGCTCGGTCGTGGCGGAGCTGGACACCAGCGTCGATGACCCGGGACAGGTTCTGGAAGAGGTTCGCGGGGCCATCGACCGCATTCCCACCTTCCCGGCGGAAGCCGAGGAACCGGAGGTCCGGCTGTCCGTCCGGTATAACCCGGTCATTTCCCTGTCGATTATTCCGCCGGAAGGCAGCGACCCCGACCACGACCCGGTGGCCCTGCGACAGCTGCGGCAGGTGACGGATCAGGTCTATGAGGAACTGCTGCAGCTGCCTGATGTCTCGTATGCCAGCATGGACCAGGCCCGGGACTACCAGATCGATATCGAGATTTCGCGGGCCACATTGCGGAAGTACGGGCTGACGCATCGCGAGGTGGCTGCCGCCGTGCGGCGGAGCAACGTGGAACTGCCCGGTGGTGCGATCCGCACGAAGAACGGCGAGATTCTGGTCCGGGCTTCAGACCGGCGGACCACCGGTGCGGAGATCGCCGGAATTCCCGTGATCAGTGATGCGGACGGGACGCTGCTGACCGTGGGCGACCTCGGCACCGTCCGCGACGGCTTCGACGACCGCGAAATCTTTCTGCGGCTGGATGGCCGGCCGCATCAGTGGATTCTGGTCCGCATGACACCCGACGAAGACATGCTCACCATTCGCGACCAGGTATTCGCCTATGCCGCCGCGAAGCAGATGCCGGACGGATACAG
>JAGQPV010000371.1 GCA_020426545.1 Planctomycetaceae bacterium | reverse complement strand
CGATCAACATCATGGAAGGGCAGCCGCGAAACGACACCATCGTCCACTGGATTGACGGCGGCGTGTATCCCCGGGCCGATCAGGAAAGCTGCCTGGCCGAGTTCGCGCACACCGGGCCGCTGCTGCCCGCCATGGCCGAACTGGGGCACGTGGCGGTTTCCGGCACCATGCGGTATCGGTCGGGTGAGTTCGGGCCGGAATACCGGAACGGGCTGTTTACGGCCATCTTCAATACGCACCGCGTGGTGCATACGAAGGTCGAGCGGAACGGTGCGACCTTCCGCAGTACGACGGAAGATTTTCTGGTTTCGGACGACCCCAACTTCCACCCCACCGATGTGCTGGAAGACGCGGACGGCAGCCTGCTGGTGATTGATACGGGCGGCTGGTTCCGCATTGGCTGCCCGACCTCGCAGGTGGCCCGGCCCGAGTTTCACGGGGCGATTTACCGTATTCGCCGCGAGGGGGCACACCGGATTGCTGACCCGCGGGGCCGGCAGCTGAAGCTCGCGAAACGTACTCCGCGCGATCTGGCACCGCTGCTGGCGGAGTTCCGGTACGCCGTGCGGGAACAGGCGATTGACCGGCTGGCGGTTGCCGGAGAGGCGGCCGTGCCGGTGCTGAAGGCGGTCATCGAGAACCGGGGCGATGCGGACGAACCCGCGGAGAAAGCTGGCCAGCCAGCGGAGACTGCGGCGGCGGCGACTCCCGAAGAGGAAACGGCAGAAGCGGCGGTGCGGCGGCGGGCGGTGTGGGCTCTGGCCCGCATGAGGAACGGCCGGGCCACGGGCGAACTGCTGCGGATGGCTGCGAGCGACCCGGCGGAATCTGTCCGGCTGGCGGCGGCCCGTTCGCTGGGCGATGCCGGCGACCCGCTGGCGATCCCGGTGCTGGAACAGCGGGTGGTCAGTGATACTCCGGCGGTGCGGCGGACAGCGGCGACCTCGCTGGGGCGAATGGCCCGCGCGGGTGGCATTCCCGCGGAACAGACCGAACAGGTCGCCCGGCAGCTGCTGCATGCGTTGCGTCATCCGCAGCCGGACCGGTTCCTCGAACATGCGGTGATTATGGCATTGATCCGCCTGGACAGCCGCGAGCACACGTTACCCGGTCTGGCGGATCCGTCTCCGGGCATTCGACGGGCGGCACTGATTGCCCTGGATCAGATGAAATCCGGCGGGTTGACACGGGAGCTGGTGGTGCCGCTGCTCGATACCGATGATCCGGCTCTGCAGGAACAGGTGCTGGCGGTGATTTCGGCCCGCGAGGGCTGGGCGGAGGAAACATTGGGACTGCTCCGCAGCTGGCTGACCCGGGAGAATCTGGAGCCGGCACAGCGAACCATTCTGCGGGGATTTCTGCTGGCCCAGGCCGGCGATGCCAGCATTCAGCAGCTGATGGCGACCACGTTGACCGCTGATGCCACCAGCGAGGCGACGCGGCTCGATCTGCTGGATGTGATGTATCGGGCCACCCTCGCCGGCTTCCCCGGGCAGTGGAATTACGTTCTGGCGGTGCGGCTGCCACAGGGCACCGTTGCCGAGCAGATGCAGGTGGTGCGGGTGATTGCCTCCCGCGGGCTGACGTCTCACGACCAGGCTCTGCGGAAGTTGGCCCTCTCGGAGCAGACCGAACCGCTGCTGCGGATGGAGGCGGCGGCGGCCCTGGGCCAACGGCTGAAAACGATGCCGCCCGCGCTGTTTGCATTTCTGCTGCAGCAACTCGACCTGCCTGATGGCGAACCCCTGGAGAAGCTGGCAGCGGCCCGGGCGGTGAATGCGGTTCCGCTGGATGAAGCGCAGCTGCGGGAACTGACGAAACATTTTGAGGCGGCCGGCCCGCTGGCGGCGCCGCTGCTGATCCGCAGTTTCGCCGGTTCGCAATCGATCGCTGCGGGGAAGGCCCTCGTGGCGGCGCTGGGCGATTCGACCGTGGTTCGCACCGTTTCCCCGCACGAGCTGACCCGCATTCTGCGGGGCTTTCCCGCAGAAGTGCAGCAGGCGGCGGAACCGTTACTGGCCGGCCTGGGTTTGAATCCCGCGCAGCAGGAACAGCGGCTGGCCGAACTGCTGCCGCTGACGACTGGCGGAGACCTGAAGGCTGGCGAAGCCGTGTTCTTCGGACGCACGGCGGCCTGTTCGCGGTGCCATCAGGTGAATGGAAAAGGCGGCCGTGTGGGGCCGGATCTCAGCCGGATCGGCCGGATTCGCACCGGGCGGGATCTGCTGGAATCGGTGGTGTACCCCAGTGCGAGCCTGGCCCGCGGGTTCGGCACGTATTCGGTTCTGACGGAAGACGGGCGGATTCACAGCGGCGTGATCAGCCGGGAATCGGCGGGCGTGCTGACGCTGCGGACGGCCGACCTGGCCGAGCTGCCGATCCCCCGCAGCCGCATAGAAGAGATCCGCGAGTCGCCCGCGTCGATCATGCCGCAGGGGCTGGACCGCACCCTGCGGGAACAGGAACTGCGGGACCTGCTGACGTGGCTGCAGAGTTTAAAGTAGGGGCATGCGACATGCTTGAAACTCCGGAGCCGCCCTCCATCGTACCCGGCGGATCGTTCCCTGCCGGGAAATGCCGGCAGACCGAACACTGCCTGGTCCGGCTCTTTTACCTGTCTTTACCCTTCCCGGGGCTGCTCTCCCGCGGCAAATGACTGATCTACGGTCCCTTCTCCCGTCTCCCGCCGGACCCGTCTGGACGAATTCGGCGGAAGTGTGTCTAATCCCGCGCGCCCCGGTCTGCCAGTTTCACCAGCACCGGGCCTCCATTCACAAAATCAGCCCTTCAGCATCTGCTCGGGAAGAGGCACCGTCCGGGTTGCGGATGTGCCGGCCGTCCCGGAGCAGCATGTGACCGGCAGCGGTTGACCGCAGGTTGCCAGCGTCTCTGTGACAGAGGCGGAGGAACCCGGATCAGCGGTGCCCTTCCTTCGAGATTCACCTGGTAAACGGGAAGTTCGCGTGAACAGTTTCGGCCGTATTCTGCCGTATGCCTGGCCTCACCGGCGAACACTGTATGTTTCGTTCGTGTTCGCGGTGCTGGTTGCAGCCTTCTGGGGACTGAACCTCTCGGCCGCTTATCCGGTGGTGAAGATTCTGCTGCAGGGCCAGAGCCTCAAGCAGTATGTCGATAACGAGATCTCCGTTCTCGACCAGGAAATCGCCGAGACCACCGCCAAGGTGGAGAATATCGACCGGCGGCTGACCACACTGGGCAACACCAGCGACGACAAACTGGTGCACGAACGGGTGGAACTGCTGGCCGACCGCTCCCGCCGTCAGTCGCAGATTGCCTCCAGTTCGCGGAGTCTGCTGGCCATGCGGTGGCTGCAGACGTATGTGATTCCGGTGCTTCCACCCGATCAGTTCGACATGCTGGCCACCATTCTGTGCCTGCTGCTGCTGGCGACGGTGGTGAAGAGTCTGTGCATTTACACGCAGGACGTGCTGGTAGGCAGTGTGGTCGAGCTGACGATCATGTCGGTTCGGAAACAGTGCTTCCGCCGTGCGCTGGAACTCGACCTGCAGACGCTGTCCCACAAGGGCACGCCCGATGTCATGTCGCGGTTCACCTTCGACATGAGCCAGCTGGCCCACGGCCTGCGGCTGGTGGGCGGCAAGGTCATTCGCGAACCGCTGAAGGCCATCACCTGCATTGCGGGTGCGTTCTTCGTGTGCTGGCAGCTGACGCTGCTGTCGCTGCTGTTCGTCCCGCTGGTGGGCGTGGTGTTCTACCGGTTTGGCCGTCGGCTCAAGGCGGCGGGCAAGCGGGTTTCGGAAAGCATGTCGCGAATTTACAAGGTGCTGGAAGAAACCTTCGCCTCCACCAAGGTGGTGATTGCCTTCAATGGGGCGCGGCAGCATCGCCAGCGTTTTCATCGCGAGAACAAGGAATACTTCAGCAAGGCCATGCAGATTGTGCGGATCGACGCACTGACCAGCCCCACGACGGAAGTCCTGGGCATTCTGGCCGTGCTGATCGCCCTGCTGCCGGGGGCTTACCTCGTGCTGCGGAATACGACCAGCATCTGGGGGATTGAACTGACCAGCGAGCCGATGGATATCGCCGAGCTGTCGCTGCTGTATGTGCTGCTGGCCGGCGTGACGGACCCCGTCCGCAAGCTGTCGACAACTTATGCCAAACTCAAACGGGCCGGCGCCGCTTCCGACCGCATCTTCGCGCTGATGGACACCGGCACGATGGTGAAGGAGCCGCAGGAACCGCGGAACCTGCCCCGTCATTCCAAATCTGTCGCCTTCCGGAATGTGGCGTTCGCCTACAGTCATCAGCAGGACCATGGCGGCGAACGCCCGCCGGTGCTGGATGGTGTCAATCTGGAGGTGCAGGCCGGCGAGGTGATTGTGGTTGTCGGCGAGAACGGTTCCGGCAAATCCACACTGGTGAACCTCGTGCCCCGATATTACGACCCCGATCACGGGTCCGTGGAGATCGATGGCATCAGCCTCCGCGAAGTGCGGACCCGCGACCTGCGGGACCAGATTGGCGTGGTGACCCAGGAAACACTGCTGTTCGACGATACGATCTTCGGCAACATTCTGTATGGCCGTCCGCAGGCCACACGGGAAGAAGTGCTGGCAGCGGCCAGCCAGGCCCGGCTGACGGACTTTGTGGATGACCTGCCGGACGGTCTGGAAACGCGTGTGGGTGAAAAGGGTGCCCGCCTGTCCGGCGGACAGCGGCAGAGAATTGCCCTGGCCCGAGCCATTCTGCGGAACCCGGCGATTCTGATTCTCGATGAATCCACTTCGGCCATCGATACGCACAGCGAGAACCTGATTTTTCAGGCTCTGCGGGAGTTCGCCCGCAGCCGCACCGTGTTCATCATTACCCACACCGTCAGCTCGGCGATTCTCGATTTCGTTTCGCGGATTGTGGTGATGCAGCATGGCCGGCTGGTTGCCGCCGGCACGCACGACGATCTGATTCGGACCTGCCCGGAGTACATCCGCCTGTACCAGGCACAGTCGCGGGAACAGGAAAAACAGGGTTCCGGAAAACGGCCTGCCGCACCGACTGCCCCGGTCAGTGAGCGGCCAGCGTCGGAGTCTGCTGCCAGGTCTTCGGAGTCAGGTACTGCAGACAGCCCGGAGGGAGAGGACGACGGACCGGATGCCGCCGACTCGATGTGTATTCTCCCGCTGCGGATGCCAAAACCGGGCCAGAAAGACAACCGGTCGGGCGATTCCTCAAAGAGCCGGGACAGCGGCGGCCGCGCCGGCTGAACGGGCGGCTTTCCAGAGGCAGGCGTTTTCAGCGCGACAAAGTCATTCAGTATGACCAGGTCATTCGGCGGGCACTGCCACCTCTTCCGCAGCCGGGCCGGTGCCCGTCATCCGTTCCACCGTAATGGCATTGGTAAACAGCATCGAGTTGGGCACACAGATTCGCTGTGTGCCGGCATCGAGCATGGTGTACCGCAGGTCAATCTGTTCCACGCGGCCCTCGAACGACGAAACTTTGATGTGGTCCCCGTGATTGAACGGGCGATACATCAGAATCAGTACGCCGGCCATCAGGTTGGAAACAACATCTTTCAGGGCGAAGCCCAGCGCAAAGCCCGTCAGCCCCAGCCCGGCCACGAGGGCGGAAACATCGATCCCGGCGGTTCCCAGGGCGGAGATAACACCCACCACCAGCACGGCGGTGGAGGCCATCTGTCCGAAAAACCGGATGAGATCGGCGTTCAGCCGCTGCACGCCGGCCAGCCGCTGAACAATCTTCCGCACAATCACGGAAGCCACCCAGAAGCCGAGGAACACGAGCAGGCCGCTGCCCATCTGCGGCAGGGTGCTCAGAATCTTGTTGATCGTCGGCTGCCAGGATTCTGGAGTCAGCACTGGTCTTCTCCCTGCAACGGGTCTCTGCGGGCAGCTTCGCCCGGGAAATCATGATGACGCCGTGATCTGCAGCATTGCCGGTACTCAGGGAGCCTCTGTGTGGCTGGTCAGCCGGCGGACAGCCAGCCAGTCCTTCAGCCGCGCCGGCCAGGAGGACAGCACGGGGTCGTTCGGGGCCAGGCCCACTCCGTGGCGGCCACTCTGGTAAATGTGCAGCTCGGCGGGCACCCCGGCCTTCCGCAGGG
>JAGQPV010000370.1 GCA_020426545.1 Planctomycetaceae bacterium | reverse complement strand
AGCAGAAAGTGGCCGAGGGCCTGAAAGAGGCCTCCCGGCAGGTGGACGCTGCCCTGCGGAAACTGGCAGCCGAGCAGACAGAAGAACTGGCACGCCAGGCGGAACGGTCCGATGCACTGGCCCGCAAGACAGCGAAAGTCGATCCGGCGGCCACCTCAGCCGTTCGCGACGCGCAGGATGCGGCCGATGCTGGAGCTGATGCATCCCGCCAGCTGGCGGAATTGACTCCCCAGGCAGAAGAGACTGGCACACAGCCGAACAAACCGGGTGAGGCGAAACCCGGCGACGCGAAACCCGGCGACGCGAAGCCCGGAGAAGATTCGGCAAAACCGGAAGCAGGGGAAGCGAAGCCGGGCGATCCTGCGGAAGGAACTCCGCAGACAGCCAACGCGGATGGCAAAACACCACGTGGAACACCGGCTGCACCGATGACGGAAGCGCAGGCTGAGCAAGCCTCGGCTCCTCTGAAACGGGCGGCCGAAGCCGAAGCTGGTATCCGCCGCAATCTGGAACGGGCCGAAGCCAACCTGGCAGCCCGTCAGCAGGAAGTGCAGCGGGACCGGGCAGTGGCCGAAGCACTGGCCCGTCTGGCCGCTGAACAGCAGGCCGCAGCGGAGGAAATCGGCAGGCAGCGGGACAGGCTCGACCAGATCGAACAGGCGGCTGCGGACGAAGCAGACACGCCGATGCCAGCCGACGCCGCTCCCGGAGAAACCGAAAAAGGCACACCGAAACCGGCGGCCAAACCAGCAAGATCGAATCCTGAACGTGATATCGCAGCCCGCAAGCTGGCGGAAGCGGCGCGTGAGTTCGCCCGCACGCAGCGTGCCACCGGACAGGGAGCGGTGGAGGTGTCGCGACAGCAGGAAGTCGCCAGCCAGCCGATTCGCGAAGGGCTGGAACTGGCCTCGGCTCTGCCGGCTGCCGCACTGCCTGAACCGGTTCCGGCTGCCGAAGAGGCTGCTGCCGGAGAGCCAGCAGGGGAAAATCAGCCGAATGCAGGGGACTCGCCCGCTGAGGGTGATGCAGCCGGGAATTCCGACGAGGCGGCCGCTGAAGCGGGAAGCCCGCAGGCTGGCGAGAAAGGGGATTCCCCCGCGAACGGGAAACCGGCAGCTGGAAAGCCAGCCGGCAGCAAGCCCGCTGGCGGAAAACCAGGCAACGGCCAGCCCGCAGGTCAGGCCACTGCGTCGAAGGAAATGGGAACGGGGCTGGTTCCACAGTCTCCGGAAGTCACCGCGCAGGCCATGGCTGGTCCGCAGGCGGCGGAAGAAGTTCAGGCGGCACTGGCCGATCTGTCGGAAATCCCCGGCGAAGCACTGGCTGCTGCCACGGGTGAACTGCCCGAAGGCGAAGCGGCCGGACAGCAGCAGGCTCAGCAGGCGGGGTCGCAGCCTGCAACCGGCAAGCCGGCCCAGAGCACTCCGTCGCAGGCATCCGGCTCGTCTGAGTCAACAGCCAGTTCGTCCGGAGAAGGGACCGAAGCGGAAAATGACTCGCTGAAGAAAGACCCGCTGAAGTTCGACCCGGCAGATGGAGAACAGAAAGCCGCGAAACCGGGTGCGGGTGGTGCGGAATCGCAGACAGTAGCCCGGCGATTCCGCAACGAAGCCTGGTTCGCCCGGCTGCCTGCCGAACTGCGAAGCTCGATCAGGGCCGGAGCGGGAAGACGCCCGCCGCGGGCTTATGAGGAACGCCTCAGGCGGTACTTCGAAAGCGTGGAGGATGCCGCCCCGCAGCGGTGAACGGAAACCGGGAATCCGCAGCAAGGTGCCTGGGGCGGGAACCAAAACGAGATTTTCCCGCCACAGGCCGCACGCACAACAACAGAGACTGAAGGCTCAGCATGTCGCAGAATGACAATCTTTCTCCCGATGACCTTGCCGCTGTCCAGCAGTGCGAGCAGGCCTGTAACCGAATTCGCGATGAGCTGGCCCGTGTGATTGTCGGTCAGGACGAAGTCATCGAGCAGGTGCTGATCGCCATTTTCGCCCGGGGCCACGCGCTGCTGGAAGGCGTGCCCGGCCTGGCGAAGACTTTGCTGGTCTCCTCGCTGGCCAATTCGCTGCATCTGAGTTTCAAGCGGATTCAGTTTACTCCCGACCTGATGCCCAGCGATGTGACGGGCACGGAGATCATTCAGGAGAACCTGGAAACCGGTGCCCGCGAATACCAGTTTCTTCCCGGCCCGGTGATGGCCAACCTGCTGCTGGCCGACGAAATCAACCGCACACCGCCGAAGACGCAGGCGGCCATGCTGGAAGCCATGCAGGAACGTCAGGTCTCCGCCGGCGGGAAAACCCATCGCCTGCCTGATCCATTCTTCGTGCTGGCGACGCAGAACCCGCTGGAGCAGGAAGGCACCTACCCGCTGCCCGAAGCCCAGCTGGACCGCTTCCTGCTGTATATTAAAGTCGGCTATCCCAGCGGGGCCGAGGAATGGGACATTGCCCGCCGGGTGACCAGCGGGCAGATGGATCAGATTCAGCCCGTGCTGAACGGCGAGGAAATCATTCAGTACCAGCAACTGGTGCAGCGGGTGCCGGTGAGTGATCAGGTGCTGGGTTATTCCTGGGCGCTGGTGCGTGCCAGCCGGCCCGACACGCCCGAAGCTCCGGAATTCGTGAACCGCTGGATCAGCTGGGGAGCCGGCCCCCGTGGCGTGCTGACTCTGGTCACAGCCGCCCGCGCCCGCGCCCTGCTGTATGGCCGGTATCATGCGACCGTGGCCGATGTCCAGGCCGTGGCCCGGCCGGCGCTGCGGCACCGGATCGCCGGTAACTATGCCGCGCAGGCCGCCGGTGTGGATGCCGAAAAACTGATCGGCATGCTGCTGGAAGAAATCCCGGCGGACAAAGCCTATGAACGGCCGGGTGCGTGATGGCAGTATCTGCCCTGTCCCGATATCTCGATCCCGAAGCACTGGGCCGCCTGGCCGGGCGGCAGGTTGAGCCACGGGGGCTGGTCCTGGGAAACCTGGCCGGTGCTCACCGCTCGCCACTGTCCGGTTTCGCGGTCGAGTTCGCCGGCCACCGGGAGTATGTGGCGGGCGACGACCCGCGGCATATCGACTGGCGGCTGTACTTCACCCGCGACCGCTACTTCGTCAAGCAGTATGAAATGGAGACGAACTTCGTCTGCCATCTTGTGCTCGACGTTTCGGCCTCCATGCGCTACGGAGAAGCGGCCGAGCAAAAGCTGCTTTACGCCGCCCAGATGGCCACGATGCTTGGCTACTCCATCATCCGCCAGCACGACAAGGTCAGCCTCGCCACCTTCGACGACCAGATCCGCGGCTTCGTTCCGCCGTCCAACTCGATGGCTCAGGTCCACCGGATGATTTCTCATCTGGCCGAGATCGAACCCGCCGAGAAAACCCGCCTGCCGGAATGCCTGACTGAACTGGCCGGGCGAATGCGGCGGCGGGAAATCGTGATGATTTTCAGCGATTTCTTCACCGACCTGGATGAGCTGGAACAGGCCCTGCAGCGGCTGCGGTACAGCCGGCACGAGATTGTGCTGTTTCAGGTGCTGCACCACGACGAACGGACGTTCGACTTTGAAGGCATGGTCCGGTTTCTGGGCCTCGAAGACGACGAACAGCAGCTGACGCAGACGGAGGATATTCGCAACGGGTATCTGGCCGCTCTGGAAAAATGGCAGACCCGGCTGCACGATGTCTGCCTGCGAAACGGTATCGAGCTGGTCCCCGTCGATACCAGCTGCGAAATGGCGGAAACGCTGATTGACTATCTCAATCAGCGGTCCCGCCTTCGCCGCCGGCGATAATCTGCCAGACGGTTTCCTCTGTTCTCCGACTGAGGAACCACACGCTGCCGCCAGCCGAGTGACTGTTGAGCAGCCGCCGGTTACATGTTCGTCCGGGTGTCGCCCGAGTCGCCCAGGACCGACATCAGCGCCACGTTCAGCCGCGAATCGTGCGTGTGCTCCTGCGAGTAGACCCGGAAGATGGTGAAGCTGGTCGGCAGCTGGCGGAACAGTTCGTCATCGTGCAGTTCGACGGGGCTTCCCGTGGCCGGATCGAGCAGGTAGTTCTGCCCGCCCGCCGGCAGCCGCGCACTGGGCCGGTGATAATGCCGGGCCACATCGAACCGCAGTGGCATGTTCCGCAGTTCCGGCGGAAGGCGTTCCCGCACCCGCTGCTCGACCAGCGCCGGTTCGGAGAAGATGGTTGTCCGCTCCGACATGCCCGAGTGGAAGTTGATTGTCCGTTCGCAGGCCATCTTCCAGGTCACATTGCGGTGGAGAATGTCGTCCCACCGCTGGCCCAGTTCGGCCAGTACCGGGTCGCTGCTGCCCGACCACCGCTGCACATCGACCAGGAAGGACGATTCCGTCAGCCCGCGGTAAGCCTGCAGGTGTTCCAGCGGATTGCCGGGGAACAGCTGCTGCATGCTCTCGGCGAAGATTTCCTCGAGAGCGATATCAAGCGCCCGCACCGTGCGGTGGAAGTAGATCGTGCGGAACAGGGCCGCCCGGGTTTCCACAAAATTGACCAGGGCCGGCAGGCCGCGGGAATGAATCGTCAGCCCTTCGGGAGTGAAGAAGCTGTAATGCAGCAGCCGGGAAAGGTCGAAGGCTTTTGTGTTGTAGCCCGACATGTACGCATCCCGCAGCACAAAATCCATGTTGTCCACGGTGTAGATTCCGCTGAACAGCGACCTCAGCTTGCGGAGCCAGTCGGGGTGGCCTTCGCTGTCGTCGTGCCGGGAGGGACGGCAGATCAGCCAGGCAATCTGACGGGGCTCAATCTCTTCCAGCGGGCCGAGACGGCCGTTCGGATTGCGGCGGATGCGGCGGAGCAGGTCGCCCAGTTCGTGCTCAATCACATGAGCACCGATGTCCTCGTGCGTGATGCCGTACTGGTCGAGGTACTGGTCGTCAAAAAAATGGCCGAACGGTCCGTGGCCCACGTCGTGCAGCAGCGCCGCCAGCCGCACGAGACTTTCCACCATCGGCCGGGAAGGCACATTCCGGCAGGACTCGGCCAGTGAGTCGTACCACGCTTCGATGGTACGGGAGCCCAGGTGCATGGCCCCCATCACATGCTGAAACCGCATGTGCTCCGCCGAGGGGAAGACCCACCAGGCCGTCTGCAGCTGATGAATATGCCGCAGCCGCTGGACCCAGGGATGATCGATCACTTCCTGTTCGGATGCCTCCCCTTCGGGCAGGCCGGCCGAGGAGATGAAGGGGATGTATCCGTGGATCGGATCGTGGGAAAGGCTTTCCGTTGTGAAATCGCGAGGCATGGTGCTCTGCCTGTCCTCCGTGGGCCAAAGCGGGACTGTTCCGGCTCAAAGGCGACATAATAACGGAACTGGCCGTGGTGCAATGCCTTCGGCCGGTTGTGAAGACATTTTCAGCAGACTCCCCCGGCGGGAACTGTTCCGGCCCCGGCAGTTGCATACAGACGCCCGCCCGTGTGAAATGACGGCCTGACGACAGACAGCACGATGTGAAAATTGTCGAATTCACCTCGGATTGCGAGATCCGCAACGGCCAGATTTGCGTCAGGAGGCCTGATGGGCAGGCCCCGAGACCGACATTTCCGCGAAAGTTCTGAATGATTCAGGAACCTGTCGATCGACCCGATCTCAGCCAGCCGTTCCAGGCGGTCGATACGCTGTGGCCGGAACAGGAACGCGGGTTACGGGTGCTGGGCTCGATCCTGCTGGTGGCGGGTGTTGCGCTCAGCACCATTCACCGCGGGCTGCACCACGTGCAGACCATCATGCACTGGGAAATGGGCCTGGCCTCGACGCTGGTGCTCGTCAGTCTGATCGTCATGCTGTGGTTCCGCTACCGGTGGAGCCGCCTGCGGCACAGCTTTGTGCGGGATCAGCGGCTGTCGATTGCGGTTTATGTTCTATGGATTGCCGGCAGCCTGTTCGTCCTGCTGTTCGGGCCGCCACTGGCGGATTCTCTGCCGAAAGGCACCACCCGGGCTGACGCGTTCCTCGTGTGGACCGATCTGTGCATGGTGCTGCGGGGCATGGTGGGGCTGGCCCGATTCATTCTGTTTGCCGCTGCGCGGGGCATCAACCCGGCCATTGTGCTGGCCGCGTCCTTCCTGGCACTGATTACCGTGGGGACGCTGC
>JAGQPV010000369.1 GCA_020426545.1 Planctomycetaceae bacterium | reverse complement strand
TGCCCCTGCCCGAACTCCCCACCTGTGCTGCGGACCCACTTCATGCCACACCGTATGCCGCCTGTTGCTGACAATGGGTTTTCTCATGCTCGCCGGGCGACATTGCCCGGGCGGAGGCAGGTTTTGCGGATGGGCCTGACGGGGTTTTCGTCGCTCGGCCTCGGTAACCTGCTGGGGCTGCGTGCTGCCCGAGCGGCGGCGGAAGGCCCCGCGACCAGCGAGAAGACGGCGATTATCCTGGTGTGGCTGCGGGGCGGGTGCAGTCATCTGGACACGTTCGACCCCAAACCCCAGGTGTCGTCGGAATTTCGCGGACCATTTTCGCCGATCGATACGGCGGTACCGGGGATTCAGATTACCGAGCTGCTGCCGCGGGTGGCGGCCATTGCCGACCGGTGGTCGCTGCTGCGTTCGATCGCGCATGGCGGCGGCGGGCACCCGGCGGGTTCGCTGCAGATGCTGGGCGGAGATCCCGCCAACCAGGACAAGCAGAAGCCGGTGTACCCGGACTGGATGTCGGTGGCGGCCTGGGCCCGGCGTGGCGGTGCCCGGCAGATTCCCCCGTATGTGGCGGTCAATCCGGTGGACCGTTACGACAGTTTCACCATTGCGGGGCCGACGTATCTGGGTCCGTCGTGGGAGCCGTTCAAGGTAGTGGGCGACCCCAGCCAGCCGAACTTTGAAGTGCCGAATATCGGCCTGCCCGATGCGGCGCAGCGGGAACAGCTTTCCCGCCGGGTGGAACTGCGGCACGCTCTCGACCGGCTGCGGAGTGATATCGACCACAGCGGCATGATGCAGGCGGTGGATGACTGCGAGGCGCAGGCCCTGAATCTGCTGCTCAGCCCGGGCGCGTCGAAGGCCTTCGATCTGAATCAGGAGAAAGAGTCCGTCCGCGACCGGTACGGCCGGCACCAGTGGGGGCAGCAGTGCCTGATGGCCCGCCGGCTGGTGGAAGCCGGGGTGGATATTGTGACGACCGAGTTCGACGGGCCGCTGTGCGGGCGGGTGGCCAACTGGGACGATCACGCGGTGAATCATAATGTGTTCGAAGCCCTGAGTTACCGGGCCCCGTTTGTGGATCAGGCGGTGTCGGCCCTGATTGAAGACGTGTTTGACCGCGGGCTGGATAAACGGGTGCTGGTGGTGGTGGGCGGAGAATTCGGTCGCACACCCCGCATCAGTCATGTGGCCAGCAGCGGCGGCGGTGTGGCCAGTGCCCCGGCAGGCACGGTGCAGCCGGGCCGCGATCACTGGCCGCGGGCGGGTTCGATGCTGTTCGCCGGTGGTGGCATTCGCGGAGGTCAGGTGATTGGGGCGACCGATCCGCGGGGTGAAGACCCGATCGAGCGGCGGGTCAGCCCCAGTGATTATCTGGCGACGTTGTATCAGCACCTGGGGATCGACTGGCGGAACCTGGCGATTCCTGATTTTTCCGGCCGCCCGATTCCGATTCTGAACGATGGCCAGCCGATTTCCGAGCTGCTGCGGGTGTGACGTGGTGGCGGGCAGAACAGGCCCCTCACCCCAACCCCTCTCCCGGCGGAAGAGGGGCGAAAGAAGAGAAGGCACTGTCGGGCAGGCCAGCAGTGGCACCCGGAAGCAGCAGTCAGGATTCAGGGAGCGAAAAGACCACGCCGGTCGTTCCTCCGGGACGTGCCACCCGGGCAGGGGCTGTGGTCAGAATTGAGAGACGATTTCAGGGACGGAAAGACAGGGACGAAAGAAAAGAAGACACGCGTGGGCCACCCGGCCGTGGCACGCTAAAAAGTCAGTTGAGAGTTAGTGAAATGGAGCTGCACCACATGACGCGTGCAACCGAGATCGTACGAATTCTGTGGACGACTGCCTTCCTGCTGGCCGTGGTGCCGGCTGGCGCTGCTGTCGCAGAAGACGCGGCTGCGCAGGCGGAAACAGCCGGGCAGGTGTTTTTCGAACCGGCTGTTCGTCCGCTGCTGCGGGCTCACTGTTTTCACTGCCACGGTGAAGATCCCGAAGACATTGCGGGCGGGCTGGACCTGCGGCTGCGGCGGCTGATGGCTGCCGGTGGCGACAGCGGCCCGGCCATTGTGCCGGGCAAACATGCGGAAAGCCTGCTGTACCAGCGG
Organism: Planctomycetaceae bacterium; assembly: GCA_020426545.1. Lineage (GTDB taxonomy): Bacteria > Planctomycetota > Planctomycetia > Planctomycetales > Planctomycetaceae > JAGQPV01. Next base: position 4,032 of record JAGQPV010000369.1, on the reverse strand, counting down.
GTGGCCAGCGGCGAAATGCCTCCCGGTGAGAACGTGCATCACTTCAACGCGGCCGAGCTGGAACAGCTGGCCCGCTGGATCGACAGTGGCGCGGCCACGAAGCACCCGGAGCCGGAGAAGATTACGTCCGGGCTGCTGTTTACCGAGGCTGACCGGAAATTCTGGTCGTTTCAGCCGGTGAAACGTCCCGAGGTGCCCGAGGTGCGTCAGCAGGAGCTGGTGCGGACACCGATTGATGCCTTTCTGCTGAAGAAGCTGGAAGAGCAGGGCTTCGGCTTTGCTCCGCCGGCCACGCGGGAACAGCTGCTGAGGCGGGCGTTTTTCGATCTGCTGGGCCTGCCGCCGACTCCCGAGGAAACCGCGGAGTTTCTGAACGACACCCGGCCCGATGCGTGGGAGCAGCTGATCGACCGGCTGCTGCGTTCGCCCCATTATGGCGAGCGGTGGGGCCGGCACTGGCTGGACGTGGCCGGCTATGCCGATTCCGAAGGCTACACTGCGGCTGATCCGCAGCGGAAGTGGGCCTGGAAATACCGGGACTATGTGATTCGCGGTTTCAACGAGGGCCGGCCATTTAACGAGATGATTGTGGAGCAGGTGGCCGGCGACGAGCTGGTGACTTCTCCCCTGAACGACCTGACTCCCGAGGATGCGCAGCGGCTGGTGGCCACGGGCTTCCTGCGGATGGCGGCTGACGGGACGGCGGACGGGGCGGTAGACCGGACGGAAGGCACCAACAAGGTGATTTCCGACACCGTGCAGATTGCCACCAGCGCCCTGATGGGCATTACGGTGGCCTGCGCCCAGTGCCATCACCACAAGTACGACCCCATTACTCACGAAGACTACTACCGGATTCGCGCGGTGTTCGACCCCGCGTATGACTGGAAGAGCTGGCGGGTGCCGAACGCCCGGCTGGTTTCGCTGTACACGGCGGAAGACCGCAAGCTGGCCGCGGAAATTGAAGCCGAAGCGAAGAAGATTGACGCCGCCCGGCTGGAGAAGCAGGCGGAGTACATCGAGCAGACATTCCAGAAGGAACTGGCCAAACTTCCGGAGGACATGCGGGAGGAAGTGACCACCGCGCGGAACACGCCGGAGAAGGAACGCACGGCGGAGCAGAAGGCCCTGCTGAAGAAGCACCCCAGCGTGAATGTCTCCGCTGGTTCGCTGTATCTGTACGACAAACAGGCCGCCGATGATCTGAAGAAGATGGCGGAGGAAGCGAAGGCCGTGCGGGACACCAAGCCCGTGCAGGAGTTCGTCCGCTGTCTGACGGAAGTGCCCGGGAAGGTGCCGGAGAGCTTTCTGTTTCATCGGGGAGATCCCGAGCAGCCGCGGGCCGAACTGCAGCCGGCCGGTCTGTCGATTCTGCAGGAAACTGCGGGAGTGGACGTGACGCTGCCGGTGAATGACCCGGAGCGACCGACCACCGGACGACGGCTGGCATGGGCGAAGCATCTGACCTCGGGCAATCACCCGCTGACGGGCCGGGTGCTGGTGAACCGCATCTGGCTGCACCATTTCGGTGCGGGCCTGGTCTCGACTCCGGGGGATTTTGGCTATCTCGGTGAGAAGCCTTCGCACCCGGAGCTGCTGGACTGGCTGGCCAGCGAGTTTGTGCGGCAGGGGTGGGATTTCCGGCAGATGCACCGGCTGATTCTGATGTCGTCGGCGTGGCGGCAGGGGTATGCGGCCAGTCCGCAGCTGGTGGAGGCCGATCCCGATAACCGGCTGCTGGGGCGAATGGTGCCCCGCCGGCTGGAGGCGGAAGTGATTCGCGATGCGATTCTGGCGGTCAGCGGGAAGCTCAACCGGCGGGCCTATGGTGCGCCGGTGCCGGTGATGGCCGATATTGTCGGTCAGATTGTGATTGGCAAGGAAAACCTGAATGCCGGGCGGCCCGGCCCGGTGCTGCCGATGCATGGCGAGGAGTTCCGTCGCAGCGTGTATGTGGAAGTGCGCCGCAGCCGCCCGCTGGGTGTGCTGTCGACGTTTGATTCGCCGATCATGGAACCCAACTGCGAAGCCCGTTCGACTTCGACCGTGGCTCCGCAGTCGCTGATGCTGATGAACAGCACCTTCATCGTGGAGCAGTCGGAGCATTTTGCCACCAGGCTGCTGGCGGAAGCCGGGGCGGAAGCTCCGGCACAGGTGGATCTCGCCTGGCAGCTGGCTTTTGCCCGGCAGCCTTCGTCGGAGGAGAAAACCGCAGCCACGGAATTCCTGGCGGCCCAGCTGGAATACTTCCGGCAGTGGGTCAAAGACCACCCGCTGCCCAAAACCGAGCGGGACGCCCAGGCCGATCCCGTGGCAGCAGCCGAGGAACGGGCCCTGCAGATGACACTGGCTTCGCTGTGTCAGTCGCTGCTCAGTTCCAACGAATTCCTCTACATCGACTGAATTGACTGGCGTTCCAAAGCAGCTGGAAGCCGGCAACAGCAGAGCCGGCCATCTGCCTGCACTCCGGCAGACAGGTGGCCCGCAGACAGAACAGACGGGAAGAACAGATGATGCAGCACGGTCCCCGCACAGTTCAGAACAGCATGACCTCGGCCCGGGATACGGTGGCCCGTTCGACGCGGCGGCATTTTCTGTCGTCTCAGGCGATGGGCCTGGGTGGTGTGGCGCTGGCGTGGCTGCTGAAGCAGGACGGCGCGCTGGCGGAAACGATTCGCCCGGAGCTGGAGCAGCGGGCCTTCAATCTGGAGCCGCGGGCACCCCATCATGAGCCGCAGGCAAAGGCCATGATTTCCCTGTGGATGCAGGGCGGGCCGAGCCACCTGGACATGTTCGACCCCAAGCCCAAACTGCAGGAGTACGACGGAAAGCCCTTCCCCGGTGAAGTCAAGTACGACAATGCGGCCCAGGCCAGCTCGACCGTGCTGGGTTCTCCGTGGAAATTCCGGCAGCACGGCGAATGCGGCATGGAGCTGTCCGAGCTGGTGCCGCACCTCGGCGAAATTGCCGACGACATCACGCTGATTCGTTCGATGAATACGGGCGTCAACAACCACGGGCAGTCCATCAATGCGATGAACAACGGTCGGATTCTCTCCGGCCGCCCGGTGATGGGTGCCTGGCTGACATACGGGCTGGGTGCGGAGACCGACAGTCTGCCGGCCTACATGGCACTGATTGACCCCGGACAGCTGCCGGTAATGGGTGTGGAGAACTGGTCGAACGGGTGGCTGCCCGCCACCTACCAGGGCACTGTCATCCGTCCGCAGGAACCACGGATTCTGAACCTCGACCCGCCGCCCCATCTGCAGGGTTCGGCTCAGCAGCGGTCGCTGGAACTGCTGGAACAGCTGAACCGCCGCCATCTCGAACAGCGACCGGGGCAGACGGATCTCGAAGCCCGGATCGCCACGTATCAGCTGGCGGCCAAAATGCAGACGGCCGCCGCCGAGGCATTGAGCATCAGCGGAGAAAGCAAAACCGTACAGAAAATGTACGGGCTGGAAGAGCCGGCTACCCGCGAATTCGGCACCCGCTGTCTGATTGCCCGCCGGCTGGTGGAACGCGGTGTGCGTTTCGTGCAGGTGTTTACCGCCAACCAGCTGTGGGACCACCACGGGAGCATTCGCACCGGGCTGCCGGCCGCGTGCCGCAAGGTCGATCAGCCTTCGGCTGCACTGGTCCGCGATTTGAAGGAACGGGGCCTGCTGGATTCCACCATCGTCCACTGGGGTGGTGAAATGGGCCGGCTGCCGGTGATTCAGAACAACGCCGGTCCGGCCAAGGTGGGCCGCGATCACAATACATACGGCTTCAGTATGTGGGCGGCTGGTGGCGGGTTCCGCCGGGGTCATATTCATGGTGCGACGGATGAGTTCGGCCACCGGGCGGTGGAGGATGTCGTCAACCATTACGACTGGCACGCCACCGTGCTGCATCAGTTCGGCCTGGACGCCGAGAAGCTGACATTCCGCCGCAACGGACGCGAACAGAACCTGCTGGACGGCCAGCCGGGCAAGGTGATCCCCGGTCTGCTGGAACGGGCCTGAGCGGGCTGTCTGCTGCTGATCA